>JAITTR010000031.1 GCA_031286725.1 Holosporales bacterium
ACGGGGCAGGAGCAGCCGTTTTACAACCGTCTGGTGATAACGCAAGAGGAATAATAGCAACTAAATTGTATTCCGACGGAACTAAGTATGATTATATTTTATCTCATGACGGCCCTCAAAACGGATACAGAGGTTATACGACAATGATGGGGCGAGCCGTTTTCAAATATGCTATAGAGTATATGACGATCTCTATAAACGAGATATTGGAAGAGAATAATATGACGATGAGAGATATCGATTGGATTGTTCCTCATCAAGCGAATAAAAGAATTCTAGAATCGCTTTGTAAATTAAAAGATTTCCCTATGGAAAAGGTTGTGATATCTATACAAGAGCATGCCAATACTTCCGCCGCGTCTATTCCTTTGGCGATGAGCCAAGCTATTGAATCCGGTCAAATAAAAAAAGGGGATACTCTTTTATTAACGGCTTTGGGCGCTGGGCTCTCTTGGGGATCGGCAATAATTAAATTATAATATTTTGGAGAAAAGTATGGCTTATAATAAAGACAATATATTTTATAAAATTATACGAAAAGAAATAAAATCTAATACAGTTTTAGACGAGAAACATTTCATAGCGATTCACGATATTTCGCCAAAATCTCCCGTTCATATTTTAGTAATTCCAAAAGGTTGTTACGTAGATTATTACGATTTTGTAACTAACGCGACAACCGAAGAAATCGTCGATATACACAAAGGCGTCGCCAAAATTATCGATATGACAAATTTGAACAAAGGCGGATATAGGTTAATTACAAACTCAGGAAAATTCGGTATGCAAGAGGTTATGCATTTCCATATACACGTAATGGGAAACGCTTCGAACTAAGGAGAAAATATGGATAATGAAAACAAAAAATTAAAAGATACGGTTTTTCTGCCCAAAACGTCTTTTCCTATGAAGGGCGATTTAGCTAATAAAGAACCGCTTATGGTTGAAGAGTGGGAAAAATCAAACATATTTTCGCAAGTTCGCGAAGTTTCAAAAAATCGAAAGAAATTTATTTTACATTTTGGTCCTCCATACGCCAACGGGTCAATTCATATGGGACACGCTTTAATTGGAATATTAAAAGACGCTGTTACGAAATCCTATCAAATGTTGGGGTATGACGTGCCTCTTGTTTTGGGATGGGATTGCCACGGCTTACCGATAGAATGGAAAGTAGAAGAAGATTATATAAAGCAAGGAAAAAAAAGAGAAGAAGTTCCCATTGTCGAGTTTATGGCGAAATGTAGAGGATTTGCGGAAAAGTGGAAAAATATTCAAAAAGAGGAATTTAAAAAATTAGGGATAATCTTCGATTTTGAAAATCCATACAGCACAATGGACAAAGAATCTGAGGCAATTATTTGCGAGAAGTTTTTCGAGATAGTTAAAAAAGGCTTGGTATATCGAGGGAAAAAGCCGGTTATGTGGTCAGTTGTCGAAAAAACGGCCTTAGCGGAAGCGGAGCTTGAATATCATGACAAAGTCTCAGACGCTATTTTCGTGAAATTTCCAATAGCGAAAACGGACTTAAACATATTAAAAGACGCGTTTGCGATAATATGGACTACTACCCCTTGGACTATTCCTGGAAATAGAGCCATCGCTTATTCCGAGGATTTTGATTACGTATTAATAGAACATAATGGAGAGAAATACTTAATCGTAGAATCGAGACTCGATACATTTTCGATAGAAGGAAATATTCAAAATTATTCCATAGTTGAAAAAGTAAAAGGTAAAGATTTAATTGGAACGATCTGTCACCACCCGTTGAGAAACATAGGATTTTCGATTGAAGTTCCAATGTTGCCAGCCGATCATGTTACAGACGATACCGGAACCGGCTTAGTGCATACTGCTCCGGCTCATGGACTTGAAGATTTCATGCTTGGCGAAGAATATGATCTTCCAATAGAGAACGTGGTAAACGCCGACGGGACGCTTTCGGAAGCTTTGCCTTATTTCAAAGGCGAACATGTTTTTCAAGTTAACCCGAAAATAATAGACGAATTGCAAAAATCTGGAAATTTGATTCACTCATACAAGATTACCCACAGCTACCCGCATTCTTGGAGATCGAAGGCTCCTTTGATTTTTAGAACTACGACGCAATGGTTTATTTCAATTTCCAAAATAAGAGAAAAATTGTTGAGCGAGATAGATAAAACTAAATGGTTCCCAAACGGATACGTTAACAGAATAAGGAGTATGGTTGAAAACAGACCCGACTGGTGTATTTCAAGGCAGAGGATTTGGGGAGTTCCAATCGCTCTTTTTATAAACAAAAAAACAAACGGAATCTTAGAAGACGACGAGGTTTTTAACAGGATAGTTGAAACTTTTAAAAACGAAGGGATAGAAGCTTGGCGCGCAAAATCTGATAGTTATTTCCTTGGAGCAAAATATGATCCAAATGATTTTATAAAAGTCTCTGATACTCTTGAAGTTTGGTTTGATAGCGCTTGTTCTCATCACTACGTTTTAGAAAAAAGACCGGATCTTTCATGGCCTGCTGATCTTTATTTTGAAGGATCTGACCAACATAGAGGATGGTTTCAATCGTCGTTGGTCGAATCTGTTTGCGTTAAAAATCAAGCTCCATATAAAAACGTCGCGACAAACGGATTCGTCCTCGATAAAAACGGGAGAAAAATGTCTAAATCTATAGGCAACGTTATCTCGCCGGACGATGTTATAAACAAATTCGGAACGGATGTTTTAAGACTATGGGTATTAAATTCCGATTACTCCGAAGATATAAGAATAGGGGACGAAATATTAATTCGACAACAAGACGTATATAGAAGATTCAGGAATACTATTAGATATCTTCTTGGCGTTACTTCCGACTATAAAGAAGAAAACGAAATTCAATATGAGAAGTTGCTGGAATTAGAAAAGTTAATATTACATAATCTCTACGAATTGGATTTCTTATTAAGATCTTCTTTGGAAGAATATAATTTTCAAAGATTTTATTCCGCGTTACATAATTTCTGTTCAAACGAATTGTCCGCCTTTTATTTCGATATCAGAAAAGACGTAATTTACTGCGATAGACTAGACAGTCATATTAGGCTTTCGTGTTTGAGCGCGATGAATAAAATATTCTTACATATTGTTCATTGGCTAGCTCCCGTTTTGAGTTTCACTGCGGAAGAAGCTTGGATGCATTATCCTTTAAATCGAGAAAAGAAAAGCGTCTTCTTAAATACGTTTCCCGCGATCCCTTCCAACTGGAGTAACGCTTTGTTATTAGAAAAATGGAACATAATAAAGGAAGCTAGAAAAGTAATAACAAGCACGTTAGAAACCGAAAGGTTTGCGAAGGTCATAGGTTCTAGTTTGGAAGCTGAGATTTTGGTTTATGTTAACGATAGAAATATATATGAGACTTTATCGTCTATAGATCTTTCCGAAATATCCATAGTTTCTAAAGCTACGATAGTAAACGCTCAAAAACCGGCAAACGTAACAACAAGCGAGAATATAAACATTGGGGTAATAGTAAAAAAGGCAGACGGCGTTAAATGCGATAGATGTTGGAAAATTTCGGAAAACGTTTTGGACAAGGAAACGGAGTACGGAATTGTAAAGTTATGCGAAAGATGCGCGGAGCTTTTAATATGTCGCTAATCTTAGAAACGGGGGCGGCAGCCGCGCCAGCAAAGCTGGCTAGCGAACCCTTCGGGCATGCCGGGCGGCTCTTTCAAAAGAGCCGCCTCGGCCGCCGCTCCTTGAACCTGTTTCGTAAAAAACGTGTTAAAATTATGGAATGATATTAAGGATTTTTAAATATATTGTTTTTATTACCGTAGCGTGTATCGTATCTTTTTATTTGTCTCAAAAAGATTCCAATGAAAATAAAAATCCTAGCATTAATTTAAAGAAAAATCTCGCACATTCTATAGCTTATTCCATCAATATAAAAGGAGGAAAGCTAGATATAACTGCAGAAAACGCTTCGTTTCCTCAAAATTTAGACTCTGTTATTCTCAAAAAAATAAACGCTAATTTTATATCTAAATCTAAGAATATAAAAATTTCTTCGGATAAATGCGATTTATATCCTAAAAAGAAAAAAGCTTTTTTCGGACCAAATGTAGTTGTAAATAGCAAGGATTGGAATTTAAAAACTAATTCCGCAATATTAGATTGGAAAGCTAATTCTTTAAGCGGAAACTCGAAATTATTCGGAACTAACAAAGGAATAAGAATTTCAGCAAGTGGATTTTCTATAAAAGAAAACGGAGAAATCATACTAAAACATGCTAAAATAACCAAGCGTACTAAATAGATTGAAAAGATAAAGAGTTTTTAACTAATTTTTATTTAAAAGCTGGCCCTTACAGGTTTTTGGGCTTAATAGGAGGCTATAATAAATTGAAGAAGACGGACTATCTTTTGATTTTCTCTAATTTGGAAAATCTGATGCGCTTATTATTTTTGTTGTTATTTATAGCCTCCGCTCATGCTTTCGAAACGAATTCCGACGAAATGTCGTTTGACTTAAATAACAATACCTGTATTTTAAACGGAAACGCGGAAGTAAAATTTGGTTCGAATGGAGAAAACGTATTTAAAGCGGATAGCATAACGATCGAATACATAACTAAGGATTTGAAAAAGCCAAAAAAGATAAACGCTAGAGGAAATATTCATTTTTATAATAAGGACATATCCATAAAATCGAATTATTGTAAATTTGATATGACATATATAGAGTTTTATGACAAAGTTATTATAAAAAATTCGGAATTTGGAGAAATTATTGCGGATCAGGCGAAATATAATACAAAAACAAAAAAAATAATTATAACTTCTAAAAATAAAGTAAAGTTAAAAATTAGCGATAAAAAATCTAAAGAATTAGAAAAAATCGGAAAAAAGGCATTTAAATAGGCAAAAATCTGTCTTTTGCTTCATAAGAACTTTCTAGAAATTATATTCTCTGATAAAGAAGTATGCCAGAATAGGGAGCCTTCAAACTAAAGGTAGGTATTTCTTAACAGGAACCAAGAGCGAGATGCTTTCGATAGGAAGCCGAGTAGAGTCTATGGCAGCCTGCGTTATCACGGGCTTTTCCCGGGGGAGGCGGTTTAATGTGCCTCTTCACACTTTCCACGTATTCCTCTGAGAAACTCTTTTGCTTCTCCTTAACCCAATCCAATCGCCAAGCGTAACCTTACTAAACTCTTGCTATTATCCAAACGAGGGAAATCAGAAACTTCTTTAGTATAACCTCCTGCTGTACCAAGAGTAAAGAAAGCGGGAGAAGGTAAGTCGGCTTACTGCTTTATTAAATTTTTCAAGCAAAGTAATTCAGAATAACAATCTCCCGTTCCCTATCATCTTTCAATCATCAGCTTCATATATAAAAAATCCCTCTTAGCTTTATTACGAAACAGTACTAGCTTCCTCCGTTATTGGAGCCGGAGCATCTGCCGGAACTGTAGGGGAAGAAGAGCCTGCCTCTGGCACTGGCGGTTCCGCAACATTAAGATCTACAGGAGGAGTTGTTACGCCACCTTCTTCAACAGCCGGCGACATACCAGCGGTGCCTGTCCCGCCAGAGGCTCCAAAATCAGTTGGCATATCCGTTTCTTTCCTTATATCTTCCATTACTTCGTCTATAGTTCTTTGAGCGTCCTCAAAAAACATTCTCGCTTCTTCTATCGTTGCAGGATCGCTTGAATCTGAAAAGCCTCTCGCGTCAATTGACGCTTTTAGCTCATTCAATCTTCTCGCTTGCTCTGAATTTGGCTCTACTATTTTTGACAATTCGTCTGCAGCTCCCCACAGATCTCCAAATCCATTGCTAAAATTTGTATTGTTCATTATATAGCTTCTAGCTTCGCTCATTTTTCCCGATACTATAGAAAAGCTATCTTGAGCTAAGCTTTTATCCACTCCTTCGCCTAAAATCCCCGCAAACGAACAAGTAGACAGCATAACGGCTCCCATTAGTCCCAAACATATTTTCTTCATTTCTTCTTTCTCCTTGTAAATAAATCATTCTTTTTTTGTCTCACCTTCTTTTACTTTATCTTCTAATAGTTAATTTTTAGTTAAGATATCCAATGTTTTTTCTTTGATTGAAACATTTTTTCTGTGAGCGTCGTAATCGGTTGAAAATCTGTGATGTTTTCCGCTTTCGCATACCACAAAGTATAGAAAGTCGGTTTTGGCAGGATTTAACGAGGCTTCTATAGAAAGTCTTCCGGGACAGCATATAGGAGCCGGAGGAAGACCTTTTTTTCTATAAGTATTATAGGGAGATTCAAAGAACCAATCTTTTCTCGTTAACTTTCTTCCCAATTTTCCGTATCCGTCGGATATAGCATAAATGACGGTTGGATCGCTTTGTAATCTCATCTTTTTCGCTAGCCTATTATGAAAAACTGATGATACCAATTTTCTTTCCGAGTCGAGTCCAGTTTCTTTTTCTATTATCGAGGCTAGGATAATAACCTGTTCTATGGTCAAATTAGTTTTATTAGTTAGTTTAATTTCTTCTTTTACTTTTTTCATTTCGTTTTTCATCATTTTTATTATAGAGTTTCTTGAATCGCGAAATTTGTAAAAATACGTATTTGGCATAAGCGACGCCTCTTCCGGGATTTCTTTTATTTCGTCGGTTAAAAACGGATTTTTATTCAAAAGTTCTAATATCATTTTTACCGTGTATCCCTCTGGAATCGTTATTTTCCTCGCGATTGAGTTTCCTTTCAGCATATTGCTTAAAATCAAAAATACTGAGTCTCCATAACGTATTGCGTATTCTCCCGTTTTAATTTTCTTTTTAATCGAACATATGTGGTCTATTGTAAAAAATGCTATGGATTTTCCAAACGATCCATCCTTTCTCATGGTTTCGTATAAACTGTTTTCGCTAATAAAAAACAAAGAATGATCCTTACGATCGCTTGTTTTTAATAAATTAAATAGAACATAAAAAGCAAAAGCTATGAGAAAAATTAAAAACTTTTTCATATGAGCATATTAAACAAGCGCTAAGTGATTTTATAGCTTCGTAATCAAACTCTCCATGCGATTTGTATGACAGACCGTTAAGCTTGTATATTCCGACTCTTTAAAAAATCTCTCCCTATTTTTAAGATATCGTATTTGCTCAAAACATCCAACTAATTTTGATTATTAAATGCAAAATTCATTACCTAACGTAAGGTTAGCATTTTTATACTTACTTTGCGGAAAATGCGGTCAGCGGAATTTCTGATATATCTTTATGCGTTCTGACAATTATAAATGGCTTTACTTTCGAAACTCCTTTTATATTGGATATTTTATTTATCAGGATATTATCGAATTCATTGTAATCTTTAGATATTATTCTAAGTATAAAGTCTTTGCCTCCCATTGTCGCCATACAACCAAGGACGTTATTCATAGCTTGGACTTTTGAAACAAAATTTGATATTGCGCTTTGATTGTTTGCTCTCATATTTACGATGCAAATCGCTTCAAATCCATGCCCAACCGCAGATAGAGCAACTTTTGCGTGATATCCCGTTATTATTCCGCTCTTTTCAAGATATCTCAGTCTTCTAAGGCATGGAGGAGGAGAAATTCCAACAATCTTTGATAAATCAACATTACTCATTCTTCCATTTTTTTGTAAATTTTCTAACATTAGTATATCTATTTCGTCAAGACATGTCATAGCGTTACCTAAAATAATCTAGAAATTAAAAATAATTATAGGAAATGAATTATTATTTTAAAATTAGAAATAATCAAATCATTTCAACTTACAATTGAAAAATATTGTTTTCGCTTGATTTCCATTTAAGTCTTTGTTAATATTACATTAACTCTTATTTAGTTTGGCTATTATCATGGCGCAAAGAAAGCTTTTTGAAGTTGGTTCTTGGGTAGTTTATCCAGCGCACGGAGTCGGCAGGCTTGACAGCATCGATAAGTTTGAAATTGAAGGCCAAACAGTAGAGTTTTTCGTAATATCCTTTCATAAGAGTAGATTAGTTTTAAAACTTCCGGTGGCAAAAGCCTTGGAAACCGGATTAAGGAAAATATTTAGCAAGCAAGAAATGCAAGACGCTTTAAACGTCTTGGTTTTGAAAACAAAGAAGCGTAGATTAATGTGGAGCAAAAAAGCCCAGGAATATGAGGCGAAAATAAATTCCGGGGATCCCATAGCTATTGCCGAGGTGGTTCGAGACTTATATAAAGAAGGCAAAGAGATTGCTCAATCGTTTAGCGCAAGGCAAATATATCAAAACGCAATAGAAAGACTGGCGAGAGAAATTTCAATAGTGGATCAAATAGAAGAAGAAGAGGCGGTGAAAAAAGTCGAGACGATTTTACATGCCGCTTAATTTGCAGCTCGTTGATGAGACTTTTTGTTCGAATTTCGTTAACATTTATCGTTTTTTCATACGGGGCTTTGGCGGAAATAACGCTTAGTTCTAAGTTTATTTCCTTCGATAAAATTTCCGATACTATTTCGGCATATGGCGGAGTTGTCGCGACTCAAGAGCTTAACGAAAAAACCAGAGAATTGCATTGCGAAAGAATTGAATATAACAGAAAAACAAAGGAATTGAAATTAATTGGAGATTATATCATAAAAGAACCTACGGGCGAGATTATAAGAGCGAAAAGCGCTAAAATTGATATAAAGTTGAAAAACGCGATTATAAAAGCGTTAAGCGTTGTTTTATCTGACAATTCGAAAATAAAAGCGGAAAAGGGGACTAAAATTAGAGGAATTTATACTTTCGAAAACGCGAATTACACTCCGTGTAAAGAATCCGGCTGCATATTGCCGCTTTGGGATTTGGCGGCGGAAAAAGTCGTTTATGACGTTGAAAAAAAAGCTTTTATATACCACAATGTAAAACTTAGGATGAAAGGTCATACTATAGCATATCTTCCGTATTTCAAACATCCGGCTTTTGGAGTAAAAAGGCAAACAGGATTTTTAACCCCAATTATAAGTTCTAACAACGCTACGGGACTTTTCGTAGGAGTTCCTTATTTTATAGTTCTTGATAAGGATAAGGATCTAAAATTAACTCCTTTTCTAAACGCAAAGAACAGGGCTTTTATGGTTGGAAGATATAGACAATCTTTACCGAATGGGGATTTTAGGGTTGGGGGAAGTTTTTTAACAAGAGCGAAAAAACGCGAAAAGATGCCTTCGGAAGAAAGAAAAACAAGATGGCATTTCGATACGTTCTTTCAATCTCATAATACCAACAACAAAAGAATAACGCTAAAAATAGATAGAGCAAGCGATGTTACTTATAAAATAAAGTACCCCGTTTCTGAAGATCATTCTGGAGGGACGATGAGAAGAAAAGGAACTGAATCTAAATTTGCCGTCGATTTCTTTGATAAAAATTACTTTATAACGACAGACTCTTATATATTTCAAACTCCGGATAAAAATACTACCCCGATTATTATTCCTCATTTTAACCTGAACTATAAAAATAATGATATACTATCGGGGACTTCGGAAATCGACAGCGATATTTTGTGTTTATCAAGAGATACCTCCAAAGATACGACTAAAGAATCCCCAACTAATTTGCCCGGAATTTCTAGAAGAATGTTTAAAACGTCAAATCGTATGAAATGGTCAAAAAGTATACCAGTTAACCATATCCTGTTTGACGTTACTAGCGCGGCAAGATTAGACGCGTATAATTTCGCCCAAGACGACGAAGCCTCAAAATGCAAAGCGTATCCCATTTTAGAAAATCAAATTAGCGGGTTTCTTCCATTTTCAAGCAGTTTTTCCAAAAACTCTTATAAATCAATCTGGGGCCCGAAAGTAGTTTTAAGCAGTATAGAGTCTTTTAACAATAGAAAGAAACTAAAGATAAACGAAGATTCGGTATTTAGCAGTTTTGACGATTTGAATATATATCAATTAAATAGATTCGGTATGTATGATAAGATAGAAAACGGAGAAAAGATTGCCGCGGGAATCGAAAACTCGATCTATAATTCGAACCGAAGATTTCTGAACTTTTTTGTTGGAAAATCAAGAG
>JAITTR010000067.1 GCA_031286725.1 Holosporales bacterium
ATTACGGACGACGCTATAACAAAGATTATAAGAAATTATACCATGGAATCTGGAGTTAGAAATTTGGAAAGAGGAATTTCCAAAATAGCCCGAAAAGCCGTTCGAAAAATAGTGTCTAATGACGCAATAGAGGAAATTATAGTCGATTTTAATAATCTCAAAGATTTCCTCGGCATTGAAAAATATACTACTCTTATGGCCGAAAAAGACGCAAGAATAGGGGTCGCAACGGGGCTTGCGTGGACTGAAATGGGCGGAGAAGTTCTATCTATTGAAGCATTATTGATTCCCGGATCCGGGAATGTAATTTCCACCGGTAAACTCGGAGAAGTTATGCAAGAATCAATAAAAGCGGCATATAGTTATGTAAAATCCCAAGCGGATAATTTCAAGTTGACAGGAGATAGTTTTGAAAAAACGGATATTCACGTCCACGTTCCTGAAGGAGCTGTTCCTAAAGACGGGCCTTCCGCGGGGATCACTATTTGTACCGCAATCGTTTCCGCATTAACCAAAAAGAAAGTAAGACCGGACATAGCAATGACCGGAGAAATAACTTTGATTGGAAAAGTTTTGGGAATAGGGGGGCTAAAAGAAAAGTTACTAGCGGCAAGAAGAAGCGGAATTAAAAGAGTTTTTATACCAAAAGAAAACGAGAAGGATATTCCAGAGCTGCCTAAGATTCTTGTTGACGAAATAAAGATAGATTGCGTGAAACATATCGACGAAGTGTTATCCGAGGTTTTCGTATGAAAATCGTAGATTCTCACTGCCACTTATTTTATGGAGGAATCTATGAAGATCTTGCCAATAAAATAAAAACGGCGGGACTAAACGACGTAAAATACATGCTTACGGTTTCCACTTCTAAAAACAATATAGAAGACAATATCGCTATTTGCGAAAAATACAATAATATTTGCTGTTCCGTAGGCATTCACCCTCACAGTTTTTCAGAAGGGTATTCTTTGGAATATATCAAATCCATTTTGACAAATAGAACAGTAGTAGCGATAGGCGAGGTTGGGTTAGATTATCATTTTGAAGACGAAACGTCTCCTGAAAATCAAAAAGAATTATTTAAGGATATGTTGAGCTTATGCAATATTTCCGACTTGCCTTATATTATTCATGCAAGAGATTGTTTCCCTGATATTCTCGATATTATGAAAGATTACGATATTGAAAATGCAGTATTCCATTGTTATACAGGCAATTTAAAAAATGCGAAAAAAGTTCTGGATTTTGGATATTATATGTCGTTTTCAGGAGTCATAACGTTTAATAAAGCTGACGATTTAAGGGAAGTTTTGACATATGTTCCAGACGATAGAATTTTAGTAGAGACAGATTGTCCATATTTAACTCCCGTTCCGTATCGCGGAAAAGTAAATGAGCCCGCGTATGTCCGATCTATAGCCGAGTGCGCTGCGAAAATTAGGAAACAATCGCTAGAGGACTTTTCTAGGAAGACAACGGATAATTTTTTTAGATTGTTTCCGAAGGCTAAGTTTTTGTTGGAGAAGGAAGTATGAAAAGGAAATTGAGGTTAAAGATTCTCGGAGCGCTTTTGTTCATAGGAACAGGCCTTTATATTTATAAGAACTGGGAAACATATAACAATAAAACTGAAATTGAATTAGATGATATCACATACTCTCAAGCGAAGTTAAATGTCGAATCTATAAAAACAGAGTTTAAAAATCCTATTTGGCTCGTAAAAACGGAAACGCCAGTAATTTCTTTCAGAATGACGTTTAGAAACGAAGGAAACAGAGCGTTTAAAAATCAAATGAAGATTTTGGCTATAGTTTGTAATGGTTTAATGCAAGGAGCAGGGAATAGAGATAGTTCGGAATTTAAAAAGGTTTTGAACGATCATTCCATGTCCATGAGTTTTACTAACGATGAAGACAGCATAGTTATTGATATCACTTGCCTTCGAAGACATTTCGAATTAGCGATAGATTTGCTTTGCGACGTATTATCGAAAGCTCACATGAAAAAAGAAAAAATAGAGATCGCAAAACAAGAGTATATTACATACCTCTCCCAAATGAAATTTTCTCCTCAATTTATTGCCAATGAAAAATTAGAAAACATATTATATAAAAAAGGACACCCATATTACTTTTCTTCAGACGAATGCTCTAAAGCCGTGAGTTCTTATACGAAAGACGATATAGATAAAGTATATTCGATTATTTTTAACCCAAACGACGCAGAAATAACAATCGCAGGAAATATTGATAATAATACGCTAACTAATTCTTTCAATAAAATATTTAAGGTAATATCTCAAAAAAATCATAAGTTTGAAAATGTTTTACAAAAAGCGGCTTTATACGACAGGAAAAAACATGAACATGCAGAATTAGACAATGCTCAATCTGCGATAGTTTTTGCGTTGCCTGGAATTATTAACGCTTCTCCTGAAAGATTCCCTCTCAGATTCGCTGTTATGGTCTTTGGATATGGGTTTAATTCTCGTCTCTTTAATAGCGTTCGAAATAATGGATTAGCTTATTTTATATACACAAAAACAGACAACTTAGATTTGCAAAATACGGTATTTGGAGCCGTGGATACAAGGCCTGAGAATGTCAAGAAAGTTATAGAAATAATAAAAGAAGAATGTAAGAAGTTTTATGAAAAAGGTATAACTAAAGAAGAATTAAAACTTTTTAAATCGTGTATATTCGCGCATAACGTATTAGATACTACCAAAGAAGTTTTAAATTTCGTCGACAACCGTAGATCCGATAGCATAAAAATAGAAAATATTAATAATTATTTGTATAATTTCTATGATTTAACTATAGAGGAAGTTAACGCGGCAATAAGAAAAGTTTTTAATCCTGATAATTTGGTAATTGTCGATTGCGGAAAATCCGTTAAGGATACGGAAAATATCAAAAAAGAGGAAGAAAAATGCAAAAAATAATTTTATCTATATTGTTTTCTCTTTTTATAACTGTAGTCAACGCTAACAAAGAAGTTGAGAATGCAAATTCTCAATTAGATATTCAGGAGAGAGTTATAGAAAACGACCTAAGAGTCATAGTCGTTAATATGAAAACAAATGGATCTGTGACGTTTGGCGTAGGGTATTTTGTAGGGGCCGCGGACGACCCAAGAGACGTTGTTGGCGTTTCGCATTTTCTTGAGCATATGATGTTTACCGGAACAAAAAATATTGGAGAAACCAAACTAAAGGAAATTATTGAACAATGTAATAAGAATAGCAACGCTTTTACCGGAAACGATATAACTTTTTATTACT
>JAITTR010000029.1 GCA_031286725.1 Holosporales bacterium
GATACGCCTCGGAGCTTTATAGAGCGCTATTTCTTAACCTCTTTTAAGATTATGTTATAATAACCGGTAAGGTTTAATTAGGCTTAAATTATTTTGAATATTTTCGAGATATCCTTGCTATCGTTTCCTTTAGCGTTGGTTTTAATATCGCTGGCTTTTATGCCATTAATAGCTCCTAAGTTTTGGCATAAAAGAGAATCCTCGATATTTTCGATCATTGCTACGATTTCCATTATTTTAACTTTTTCATTTTTAGACGATTCTCGCGATATATTAAGACATACTATAATTAACGATTATATTCCGTTTATAATAATGTTATTTACGCTTTATTTATTAAGTCATGGAATACATATAAGAATAGAATCGCCTGCGGGAACTTTGCCAAACGCTCTATTTCTTGGAATTGCTAGCGTTTTTTCGTCAATCATAGGAACTACGGGAGCATCTATGTTATTCTTAGGACCTTTCTTGAAAATGAACAAATGTCGAGAAAAGAAAGCACATTTATTAATATTTTTTATATTTTTAGTTTGCAATATCGGAGGGCTTTTAACTCCGCTTGGAGATCCTCCTTTATTTCTTGGATACTTGCATGGAATAAATTTTTCTTGGTTTTTTAAAAATCTATTTTTCTATTGGGCATTATACGTTTTTATCTGTATTTCAATAATGTGTTTTATAGACAAGATAATAATAAGAAAGGAGAAAGATATTGACCATAATAAAAAAGTTAAATTGGAAGTAAAAGGCATGTTTAATATAGCGTTAATAATACTCGCCGTTTTCGCCTTATTTTATTTATCTAATAATCTTATTAAGAATTTTGTATTATTAACAATTTGTACTATCTCGTTTTTTCATTTGAAAAGACATGAACACAAAATTGATTTTTCTCCTTTTTTCGAAGTCGCCAGAACTTTTCTAACAATATTTATAGTAATAGCTCCAGTTCTTTTTATCTTAGAAAAGAACTCATATCATATTCATAAATATATAACGAATATAAGTGAAAATTCAGATGGTTCTATAATATATTTTTGGTTATGCTCATTAGCCTCTTCTTTCCTAGATAACGCTCCTTCTTATTTGCTATTTTTTAATATGGCGGGAGGAAACGCTCAAGAACTTATGTTTGCTAGTTCCGGCATTTTAAAGGCTATCTCTGTTAGCGCGGTCGTCATGGGAGCAATGACTTATATAGGAAACGCTCCCAATATGATGGTTAGATCTATCGCCGAAAAAAAGGGAATAAAAATGCCATCTTTTTTGGGCTATATGCTATGGTCTTGTTCTATTATAATTCCAATAAGCTTTTTGATATCTTTAATGTTACGAAGCTAGGGCATTGCATAAAGCGAATTTGTTAGAGGCAACCGACGCATAATCACTTCGTTGGAGTCTGAATTAAGGCTCTTTCAAAACTGAGCATAGAAATTTAGTTTTGCGAGAACTCTGTTATAAAATAAGATATTGCGAAAAATAATCAGGTAAAGTAGCATATAATGTTGTCATAATCTATGATTCCTATTATTTTTAATGCAAAAAATTTCAAAGTTAATTAGCAAAGCGATAGGAAATAATAGTACGACTCTTGTCTTAAGTTTAGGGCTTGCAAAGTCTTGGGAACATATCGTAGGGGGTGATTTGAAAGATCTTTCTTCTTTTAGATCGGTTGTGTATATAGGAAAAGGTAAAGTCGCTATAACTATAAACGTTTTAAGTTCAGCGATAATGCTTGCGCAATATAATGAACCCAATATAATAGAAAGAGTCAAATACAATTTTAAAATAGATTCTGTAAAACTTGTTTTTAAGCATTCAAGCGAAATAAAAACAAAAAATAAATCTTTAGAAAACTCCAATAATTTAAAAATAAAGAGATGTATTTTAACGGAACAATTTGAAAATCAGAAATTAAAATCCGCGTTAGAAAATCTAAAAACGGAATTGCAACATGCCGCTTAAAACGCCGTCAGTCTTAGGGGAACTTGTTGCCAATTTTAACTTGAAAAATCTTTCTTTCTTTAAAGTCGGAGGTTCTTGCGATTTGTTTTTCTCTCCATACGATCAAGACGACTTATCGAATTTTCTTAAAAATTCAGACTTCAAGATAACATGTTTGGGCAATCTCTCAAACGCTTTAATATCGGATAGCGGAATTAGAGGATGCGTTATAAATCTAGTAAAATATTTCAATAAAATAGAGTTTTTCGAAGGATTTGTAAAAGTCGGAGCCGGAGTTCTTTTGCCGAAATTTATAAACGAATGCGTAAAATCGGGCTTATCTTGCTTGGAGAAGTTATATTGCGTTCCCGGAACTATTGGCGGAGCCGTTTATATGAACGCCGGCATTCCTGAGTTTGATATTTCTAAGGTTCTGATTTCTTTTGATTGCATAGATAAAAATGATGGGGAAGTAATAATTTTAAATAAAGATAATCTTAACATGGAGTATAGGAGTGGGAATATTCCCCAAAATTTAATTATAACTTCAGTAAAATTAAGAACATTTTATGAAAACGTCGAAAAATTAAAAGAAATAATTGGAAAAATCTCAGAAAAAAGAGCAAAGAGTCAGCCTCTAGGAAAGCTGACTTGCGGAAGCGCTTTTAAAAATCCGTTAGGATTCAAGGCTTGGCAATTAATAAAAGAGTCGGATTGCGATAAGTTAGCAGTTGGAGACGCTATTGTTTCGGATATGCATTGTAATTTTTTAATTAACTCTGGAAACGCGATGGCCTCGGATTTTTATAAACTTATACAAATAATAAAGGAGAAAGTTCTTAAAAAAACTGGGATTTTATTGGAAGAAGAAATAATAATAATGGGGAAATATTAATGAATATTTCTTTTTTTGGGAAAACTTGGATTTTTCTAGATCCAGATAAGGAAAAGCTAGAAAGAATAAAGCTTTCTTGCGATATAGACGATTTAGTCGCGAGAATATTAATTAACAGAAACGTTGATACGCCGGAAGAAGTTAAGAATTTTTTAAATCCGACACTGAGGAACGCTATTCCGGATCCGTCGCTTCTTATCGACATGGATAAAGGAGTACAACGAGTCGTTAAGGCGATAAATTCCAATGAAAACATAATAATATTTGGAGATTACGACGCCGACGGAATAACTTCTTCTTATATTGTCATTCAATACTTACGGATATTAGGCCTACAGCCAAAATATTATATACCCAGCAGGTTTTCCGATGGCTATGGAATTAGTTCAGAATCTATAAAGCTGGCCATTTCTCAAAATGTCGAGTTGATAATAGCCTTAGATTGCGGAATAAACTCAATTGAAGAAATAGACGAGGCCAATAAATTCGGAATCGACTCTGTCATAATCGATCACCACGTTCAATTACGCAAAGAAGTTCCAAACGCGGCGGCGGTTATTAATCCTAATAGAGCCGATCAAAATGAAATCGAAAAATCGCATATTAAAAAACTTTGCGCTGCCGGAGTCGCTTTTCTTTTTCTGATAGCTCTTCAAAGAGAACTTAGGAACATAAACTTTTTCCCCGATAAAAAAGAGCCAAATTTACGAGATTTTATAGACGCCGTAGCTCTCGGAACTCTTTGCGACGTTATGGAAATAAGAGGAATGAATCGAGCTATTATAAAATACTGTTTGAAATCTGGCAGATACTCAATCGGGATTTCTTCGCTAATGAAAGCGTTTAATATACCAAAAATAAACTCTACGAACGATCTTTTATTTTTTATAGGTCCGGCTATAAACGCGGCCGGGAGAGTTGGAGATCCACATTTGGCCTTAAATTTATTCTTGGCGGAAAATATCGATTCCGCAGATCGAATAGCGATGAAATTATTAGAGCTAAACGAAGAGAGAAAATTAATGGAAAAGCAATTATTGGCCGAAGTGAATTTAATGATAAATACTCTTGATTTACAATCAAACAATGGAATTTGCGTCTTTGGAAACAATTGGCATGAAGGAATTCTTGGAATTATTGCGGGAAGAATAAAGGATAAATATAAGAAAGCTTCGTTTGTTATTTCGTTTAATAAAAACGGCATAGGGAAAGGAGCAGCAAGATCTGTTGCTGGAGTTAATTTAGCTAATCTTTTGGATATAGCAAAAGAAAATAATATTATAATTTCCGGCGGGGGGCATGCCCTTGCGGGAGGATTTTCTATATATAAAGACAAAATAGACGAATTTAAAACCTTTATAAACGATAATATTCAGCTCACGAATCAAAATATTGTAGAAATAGATTGTTCCATATCGGCTCAATGCGATATAAATAAATTATCTGAAACGCTATCTATTCTAGAGCCATTCGGAAAAGGAATAGAAAATCCGACGGTTTGTATAAAAAGACTAAAAATAAGATTTATTAAAAAAATCGGAAATGGCAATCATATGTCAATCTTGTTTTCAGACGAATTTAATAAAAGCAATATAAGATCCGTAATATTTAATACGCAATCGAAAAAAACTTTATTAGACTCAATAGAAAGCAACAAAGACGCCATACTTGACATAATAGGCCAGATAAATCAAAACGAGCAATTTGGCTCAAGCGTAATAATAGAGGATATTAGAATTTCCGCTTAATCTTAGTATTAAACTACGGGTTTCCGTTTCGCGCGATAACTTTTTTATGATATGCTAAAGTTAGGTACTTAAAGGGTTAGGGGGCTTACGTTAATTGAAAAATGATATTTAAAGCGGAAAACATAATAAAAACGTTTGGCACTAGACTTGTTTTAAACGGAATAGACGTTTCGTTTAGCAAAAACGAAATAGTTGGAATATTAGGGCCGAATGGAGCCGGAAAAACTACGCTATTTTCAATTCTCGTCGGAATTTCCGCTTCAGAGTCTGGAACAATAACCCTCGGGGGAAAAGATATAACCAAACTAAAAATATATCAAAGAGCTCAAGAGGGAATAATATATTTACCACAAGATTCGTCAGTATTCAAAGGGTTAACTGTAGAAGAAAATATATTGTCAATTTTGCAAATAAAATATAGAAATAAAGAACAGATAAACGAAAAGCTAAATGATTTATTAGACTCGTTTTCCTTAACTCATCTAAGAAAGGTAAACGCCGCTTTCATATCTGGGGGAGAGAAACGAAAAGTAGAGATAGCAAGGGCTTTAGCTGCCTCTCCTTCTTTTCTTATGCTTGATGAACCGTTTTCGGGAATAGACCCGATTTCTATATCCGAAATAACAAACATAATAAAAAGCCTAAACGACACTGGCATAGGGATAATAATAACTGATCACAACGTTAGAGAAATGCTAAACATTATCGATAAAGGCTATATAATAACGAATGGCAAAGTCTTAATTTCAGGATCTCCAAAAGAGATTTTAGAAGACCAAGAGTCTCGAAGGTTATACCTCGGCTCGACTTACCTCTTTTAAAGCTAATTAACTTCAATAATATGAAAACGATTATTATATTTACTCCGTCTGAGCCAAAAAGAAGCTATTAATATCGTAAAGCTTTCCACTTTCTGAACAATCTATTTAGAGTAAAGTTATTTATGTCTTCTCCGTTTGGGCCGAAGCCATACGCAATTTCGTCAGTAGGAAGCGTATCAAACCATTGAAGATCTTCTGATTCATCGGAAATTTGTATTTTTTCGTTTTCATTGGAAGCTCTCAATAAAAAGCTGACGTCATAGTGATAATGAGCGGTAACTCCATTATTTACAGGGCTTATAAGGTAATCAATATCAAATATGCCGCTAAATACGGGTTCAATATTTTTTAGCCCAGATTCTTCTTTCGCCTCCCGCATCGCAACGTTTAAAATATCGGAATCGCCATCCGCATGTCCGCCAAGTTTCCACCACCTGCCTAACTTTTTATGCTTCGTTAATAAAAATTTAGTTCCGTCACAATTTTCTAGCCAACTCGATCCCGTAAAATGCCCAATTTCTAATTCTCGCTTAAAGCAATCAGAATAGGTTTTTATAAAATCTAAAAATCGGAGTTTACAATCAATCTCCTCCCTATCCTCTGGACTATACTCTTCTAATAAACGCAAAAGCTTGTTTCTATGCATTACAAATCTTACATAAATAAGCCGCGTAAAAGCATT
>JAITTR010000070.1 GCA_031286725.1 Holosporales bacterium
AGCCTAAAAGCGCTTTATATAAGAACGGCAAGTTGTTAGAATAAGGTTATCGTGTTGACATAACAATTCTTATGGAAAATATTAGCTTTTTTATCATAGATATTTTTATAGTTTCGGTAATAGTTTTATCATTTGCAATAGGCTGGGCTAGAGGAGCGACAAAAGAAATTTTGTCCGTATTATCGTGGGTTGGCGGGATATACTTAACAGTTTCTATTTTTCCGGATGCAAAAAGTATAGCTAGGTCTTATATTAATCACGGACTAATAGCCGATTTTGTAACAGTTTGCATACTTTTTATTTTATTCCTGACTATTCTTAGCGTTATTAACTACGTCTGTTCTAATTTTGTCAGAAAAAGCATTTTAAATACTACCGATAAGGCTTTGGGAGGAGCGTTTGGAATATTCAGGGGAGCGATCATTTTGGCAGCATTAGATTTCGTCACAACGCAATGTTTTTTTTCAGAGATTCCTCAAATAATTGAAAACTCCAGAATAAGGCCTATGCTCGCTAGCATTTCGAATTTTATGGTGTTGATGTTGCCGGATTCTATGCAGGAAAAAATAGTTTCTCACCTTTCTCAAGCCAAAAGACAAAATCTTATTGATTTCTTAAAAGATGATATTTTCGAAAATATAGGCGCTAATAATATCGTAAAAACGGAAATAAACAAAAAAGTAAAAGCGTTTAACGGGGCTCAAGACGAAAATATAGAAGAGAATAAAGCGATAACCGAAAATCAAACGGCGGAAGAATTGTCTAAGTTAAAAACTAAAAAAGTAAATCAAGAAGCCAATAAAGAAACGAAAAAAACTAAATCTCAAGAAGTCAAAGAACGATTAGACATGGATAGATTATTAGATCAATACGACAATTAAACCTTACGGTTTCTCAATATGTTCTTTTATTTTATTTTCTATTATTTCTTTTAATTTCTTGATTCTTATTTCCGAATCTTCCTTAGATTTTACTCTAACCGAAAATTTCCCGTTAGGGCTAACTTCAAAAAATAATTGATATTTGCAAGTCCCTGTGTTGTCAAAACTTTCTATATTTACTAATTCCGTTCTTGCCTCTCCGGTTAATTTATTCATAGATTCTATAGGGAATTCAGATAAAACCTTCGTCAATGCAGTCCAAGCCTTTTCGAAAGAGTCTTCTTTTTTAGAACTATTTATAATCTTTTTTACTTTTAACGTATCCTTTTTTTCTTCCGATTCTGTTTCTTTTTTATGAAATACGCCGTTTAAAATTGCTCCTTTATCTTTTATAAGAGACCCAAATCCATATCTTTCTCTTTCTTTGTAAGCAGGGTCAACTCCCGCTTTAAATTCGGCATTAGAGCAAAAGACGCAATTCGTCAAAGTAATAATCGCCAAAGACTTATAAAGAATATTCATAATAGAATCGCTTGCAACTTTAAAATCTTTTTAATTCTACCATAAATAACAATATGATCAATAATTTTCTATTTTCCTTGATTCGACGTTAACGTATATACCCAAATCAATAATTTTCACAATTTTAGATAAAACTAACCTCGTATAGGGATAGTAGCTTTGGCAAGGGGAGGCAGATTAATAAAGTTTTAACTAAAATAGATTAACATTAGAAAACAAGGTATTGACTTCATATAAAGACAAGCGTGATAGACGAGAAGATATTAGATTGGGTTTGCTTATCAAATACGGCAGGGATAGGTTCGAAAACGTTTTGGACATTATTAAATAAATACAAAACGGCAACCGAAGCGTTGAATTACGTTAAAAATCCTTTTTCTAAACAAAAAGCGAAACAAATCTTAAAATCTATTAATTATGAAATTCTGTTAGCAAACGACAAAGACTTTCCTATTGAGTTAAAAAGGAGCTGTAGTTGCCCGCCTATGTTATTTTATAAAGGAGATAAGTCTATTTTGTCTAAAAGAAAAATAGGTATCGTAGGAGCGAGGAACGCCTCTATTCATGGGATGAAGATAGCTAGGACTCTAGCGGAAAAATTATCGAGCGAATTTGCTATAATTTCCGGGCTGGCGAAAGGAATAGACGCCAACGCTCACGTCGGATCGTTGGAATGCCCAGAAAACAAATCCGCGATTGCCGTTTTGCCATTTAGTCTTGAAAACGTTTACCCTAAAGAAAATAAAAATATATATGAAAAAATAGCTAAATACGGATTATTAATTTCGGAAGTTTTTCCCTATTCCGTTCCAGAACAAGGAATGTTTCAAGGGAGAAATAGGCTTATATCTCTTTTAGCCCAAGGAATGATAATCATAGAAGCCGGGGTAAAATCAGGAACAATGTCTACTGCAAAAATAGCTTTGGACTATGGCTGCGAGGTCATGGCAGTTCCCGGCTCTCCTTTAGACCCAAGATATTTCGGATCCAATTTGTTAATTAAAAACGGGGCTCCGCTCATACAAAATTATTACGACGTTATAGAAGTTTTAGGAGCTGATAATAGAGTTCCAAGCCAGCCGCCGATAGAGACGAAGAAGATTATTGAAAAACAAGATAACTTTGAAAAATATGAAAAAGTGTTGTCGGTTTTATCCTCGACTCCCGTGAGTATTGACCTTATTTCTAAATATGTGCAAATAGAAATTCCAGAATTATTAAGAATAATCTCGGATTTAGAAATACTGGGGAAAATAATAAAGTATTGCGCAAACGAAATCGCATTAGCTTGAGTACTGAAGCGTTGTATGAGCCCAAGAAGTAAGAGGAATGAATCGAAAGAAAGAAGGAGGGAAAAACAACAACAAGGGCATAGGGCTAGGTTATGCTCTAGATTAATAAAAGGGGCGAATGAAAACATGTTGGATTATGAAATAGTTGAGCTGATGTTGTTTTTGGTATTTAAAAGAAAAGACACTAAGTCAATAGCAAAGACGTTGATTAGTAAATTTAGATCGATAGATAGAATAATATCAGCTCCAAGGGAAAACTTGTTGTC
>JAITTR010000071.1 GCA_031286725.1 Holosporales bacterium
TGGCTTGATTAGATACGTTAACTAATCTTCCGTCTCCATTTACTCCAAACCAATGACTCCCTGGGGTGAGGGCGCTAACTCCCTCTTCCCTGTTATGAGCAGAAGCTGCTGTGCATGCCACAGGATAACTTATCGCTATAATAACCGCGACTAAAAGTTTATTGATTTTCTTCATTATATCCCCTTTCATTTGGAAAAAATACTTCCCTAAATTGCTTTTGTATTGCACAATATCTTTAACGTAAAGTCAACAAAAAATAAAGGGGGAGTATAGCGGATTTGTCAAGGTAGAAAGCGAGAGAAACGAGCGGACCTTGACAAATCTTCAGGGCGGAGATGGTATACTTGAAAAGCACCATACCCGCCCCCATCAAAGCGAGGACAACATTAAATTCAACGCTTCGCAAACCTGGGCTTTACCAGCAATAGTATTTATTTTCTGCCTATATTTTGAAGCATTACGCGTCCCTTTGAAATAATGACCCAAGGCCTTTTTAGAAAGGTTTACGGCAGTTGTTTGTTCGTAAAAATCGAAGATATATTCTATATGTCTTTTTGAAATTTCAAATTTATTTTGCAAATTAATTTCGTATTCGTTGGAAATATTTTCAATAAAATTATGAATATCAGCCAACAGCCATGGGGAGCCTAGAGCTCCTCTTCCGATCATAATTCCGTCGGCACCACTCTCGCTAAGAGCTTTTTTCGCAGATATGATATCGACAATGTCTCCGTTTACTATAATGGGAATTTTTACCATTTCTTTTACTTTTCTTATCTCTTCCCAATTTGCTTTTCCGGAATATAATTGAGATCTCGTTCGTCCGTGAACCGCTATCATTTGAATACCAGAGTTTTCGGCTATTTTAGCGATCGTTGGGGAATTTCTATGTTCCGTATCCCAGCCTAATCTCATTTTTAGAGTAACGGGAATAGAAACCGCGCTTACGACTGATTCCAATATTTTAGTGGCTAGTCTTTCATTCTTCATCAATGCGGAGCCGGATTCCGTTTTTACTATTTTCCTTATGGGACAACCCATATTTATATCTAAAAACCGGACTCCTAAATCTGTGCATAATCTTGCGGCTTCCGCCATAACTTCAGGATCCGCTCCCACGATTTGGACAGAGGTAAAATAATCTTCTGCGCTTTCCATTATTTTATAGGTTCTTTTAACATGTCTAATCATAGCTTGACTTGCGATCAT
Source organism: Holosporales bacterium (assembly GCA_031286725.1). Lineage (GTDB taxonomy): Bacteria > Pseudomonadota > Alphaproteobacteria > RUG11792 > RUG11792 > JAIRKP01. Next base: position 1,211 of record JAITTR010000071.1, read on the forward strand.
CTCGCTAAACATAAGAAAATCCCCAAATTCTCTTACTATTTTTCTAAAAGGAAGATCAGTAAGCCCAGACATAGGAGCTAATATAACTCTACTCTTTAATTGAGTGTCACCCAATTTTAAATCTAGCATGATGTTATTTTCCAAAGAAAGCTATTAGCGAATCTCTAACGGCCGTCGCTGGATCTGTTTTCCCGGATTTTATAGACAATTCATTTAACAAGATTCTCAAGAACATATCTTTCGTTTTTGTAGATAATAATCCCGAAAACAAAATCTTTCTTTGCAGTATTCTAAGAATCAACATAAATTCGTTGGTTATTTCTTTTTCGTTTATTCCGTCCGCTAAAGACATTTCTCGGAAAGCTTTAGAAGCCGCCGAAGTTGGTTGCTTTTTTTCTTTCTCTTGAATCGTTTTATGCTTTTCTCCAAAAATATCTTGTTGCAACAATTCCATATTTATACCCTCTCGAAGAATTCCGCATTTTTTAATTTATGCTCCCCCATAATAAAAGCGTCTTTATTAAGCCTATTTGCTCCGTTTAAATAAAATTCTTTTACGAAACATTCGTCAAGTCTAAAATGCAGAGTAACAGAAGTTCCGAACGGAACGTATTCTTTTATTATTTCTTTGACTTTTTCCAAAGGAGAAAGTTTTTGATCTAATTTTGATCTTTTAGGCAAAAATTTGACATAACCCTCAAAATTTAACGGACCAATAAAAATGTCAATTCCGTCTGTTTGATCCCAAACTTTGCTTCCTAAAATAGCGTCTTTTCCTAACCTATTATATCTTCTATTCCTTTTTCCAATAACGCTTTGAAACGATTGATCCGCTTCTATAAATTTTCCGGAAAACTGTTTAACAACGACAGAAGCGTCGCAAAAATCTGATAAAATAATGCGAAGCCCTTCGCCCGATCGAGATTTTCTCCAAAAAAGATTTTGACAAGATATTTTTAGTTGTTCGGGAATTAAAGATTTTTTAAATCTCGATTTTTCGTTATATTCAACTCCTGATAGAGAAAACAAAATATTCCCGATAATCGAGTTCTCAAGAGGCTCCGATAAACAAGAAACGTTTCGCAATTTCATAAACAAATATCTTATAGACAGAAATCTGTCGTTAAATATGTCTAAAAAATCAATAACGGCCTGTTTGGATTCTCGATTATACGTTATGTAATTTTCGGTATAGACGTCAGGTAACGAGCCTTCCATTCCGGAAACTCCATCTAAATTAGTAAATATTTCAACGCAATGGTCTTTGATTCCCTCCACGCTTTTTATATCGAAAAATTTAGAGCTAAAATTGATAGAGCTTTTTAACTCAATATTTTTTATTTTATCGTACGAAAGATTCTGCAATTTTATATCGTGAGAGGCTAAAGCGACGTCAATAGCTTTACTAAACGAAAATTGTTCTGGAGAAAAAGCCAAATTATCAACAAGAGATCTATATTTATCCCTCTTTTTATTTGTATTTTTCCGTGTCTTTTGGAAGAAGAATTTAAGCGTCATATCAACGATTCGAAAGATAATTGGTTGCGGGGGCTGGGACTCGAACCCCCGGCCTGTAGGATTCCAAAACTGATTTTAGAGCAAATCACATAAAAACACA
>JAITTR010000099.1 GCA_031286725.1 Holosporales bacterium
AATTGCTTTACCTAAAACGATATTCCAATGTCTTGGCAATAATATCGTCTTTTTTAAAGCTCTACGCTTTGATGGCCTAATGGTAAATTTGGAATTCAGAGTTCCTTTATTGGTTTCGCATTAGCATCCGTAAAAGGAAGTATAGAAGGAAGCTGTGAAATACAACAGAAAAGATTAACAAAATAAATTCATGTTTTGCGGAGGAACAGCCACATCTACGGCAAGAATTATTGGAATCAATCGTAACAGGCAAATAGTTATTACAAACTGAAATAGGAGAATTTGAACCTGATGGAGTTTATTTTGGAGGAAAAGAGAAGCGGCTAGTTTACTAAAAAGAGCATGCAAGGCGTTTGTAACAGTTGTTCTTAATTGTTTAAAAGACAAGTTAATTCATTAACTACAGATGGTTGGAAGCCTGCTGGTCTAGTATTAAATGACTTTTTCTACTATCGCGTTTCCCATAGCGATAAGAGGAAAAGTTATATAAATAACATTGAGTGTTTTGAAAGTTTTGCTAAGAGTAAGACTTGCTAAATTCAATGGATATTTATCTAATCATTTTGTATTATATTTAGAAGAATGTGAATTTAGATTTTACCATAGAGGAGAAAATCTGGTTTCTTTTATAGCTTTAATTTTATACAAATAAGTTGTCGCATCCGGAACGATATTTCAATATCTTAACAATAATCTGAAATAAAGCTTAGGAATTTAAGAAGCAAGCGGAACGAAGACGCCCTTAAATCCATCGCCTATCAGCATTTTATTTAATGAGGATAATTGTTATGACATTTGAGACGGTTCATTCTTTAAATTCTTAGCCATTTCGCCTAGTTTTACATACGCATCTATTAGAGCTTGTACCTGTTGCGTCTGATTCTCTATTTGAGAGGTAGCATTATTAAAGTCAGGCAACTTTACCTGCGAAACAATCATAGAATCTTTTTCAGGAGATTCTACCGGCACTCCGTTTTTTGATGCCATCGAAATTTCGTCTTTTGTCTCTACGGATTGTCCATTTCTCGTTTCCAGAGAGACATCTTTTGAAGCTATGGGAGATTCAATTTTTGCTTCTGATGCGCTCATTGGACTAATAGATTGAGCTTCTTGAGAACCTGTAGGACTCCCAGCGGTTGAAACCTCAATACTCTCGTTAGAGCCGGCGGATTGTTCGATTCTCGGTTCTGTATAAGACTTACTTTTAAGCTCCGGAGCAACTTCTGATATTGAAGGCTGTTCAGTTGCTGAGAGCTCAGCAGGAGGTATAGCTTGATCTATCGATCTGTTGCCAACTATCGCCCTTTCCTCTACTACATTTCTATCAGCAACCATTCTATCGATAGCTAATGGATTTGAGCTTCCAATCACGCTCCTTCTGTCCACGTCAGTACCGTTCCCAATACTAGCCAATAATGCGTCAAGTTTTTTGCCATTTTCTTCAGTCGCACTCGCCAATCCCTCAACTTTCTCAACTAATTCAGCTTCTCTTGCTGCCGATTCCTTTATCTTCTCTACAGCTTTATTCGCGAGATCAGATCCTATAACCATCGGATCCGCTTGTTGTACTGTCTCCTGTATAACCTGAGGTTGCCCACTCGCCTGATCCTGACCCTGCCGCAATTGGTCTTGCTGATTTTGCGTAAGCTGCTGGACTTGCTCGTAATTCACAGGAGCTTGTACAGGAAAAGTCTGCGACTGCTCAAGACTCACAGGATTTTGCTCAGGAATCGATTGAGATTGCATAGGATTTGTAAACGCTTGTTCCGGAGTCATTACCGCTTCCGGCCCGGGATTTAAAGAAATCTGCGCTGGCATAGATTGCAATTGAGCGTTAGCGAGAATTTGCTCTGGGAGTACTTGTGTTTGCGCGATATTTCCAGAACCTAGATCCTGCGGCGTCTGACTTTGCTGAATGGGCGGAGCAAAGGGTTGATCCGGAGCTATTGCTTGCTCTTGCCCAGAATTTGCAGGAGTCTGCCCCATTTGTATTTGATAAGGGGGCACTACGCAAGGAACATCCGTTTGATTTTGTTGTCCTTGAGCTTGAGTCTCTTGACCAGGCATAACTTGAAATTGTCCGGCATTTTCTGACGGGACTTGAACGACTCCCATAAAATTATCCACTACATTTTCAGGGCTTTGACTCTCCGTACTCTCAGCCGCGTCAATATCGTATATGCCTAATCCCAAAATAATCGGAGTAAGGCAAGAAAACAAACATTTCTTATTTATCATAAAACACCTCTTACAATAATGAGGCATATGTTCCCCACTAACTTCTTATTAAATCATACCTATAAAAAGTTAAAGATTTATTAATACGAAAGAAAAAATTGCGCTTTTAAAGAAGCTTCTTAGAATTCTTTTTGAAACTAAAGTCCATATAAAGACATAATCGGCTGAATCTAGACTGATAAAACATCTTTAATATTTATAATAAAAATTTTACTTTTGGAGAAAACAGTTTTTTGTATATAAAAAATATTGGAAAATTAGAAACAAGACAAGTTATATATAAGAAAATCCAGGAATAATTTTCAACTATAAGAGCTCCCGTATAAGACGATAATACTCTTACTATAGAACCCATGGACAACAAAAGAGTATAAACGACAACGTTAGAGTTAGAAATCTGGGCTATATACGTTCTTAATACAATGGTAGAAATCGCGAATATAAAAGTCGAAATAGTCATGATAATCGCTAGGAAAACCAAATTCAAATTGCTTATCGCGACATATAAAAATAATAAAGAAGCGATAATTCCTCCGATTATAGACGCTTTTATACAACTCTCTATTTTCATTTTATAAGTTCCGAATCCCGCAACTAACCCTCCCAAAATTTGAGCTATTATTCCCGGAATTTGAGAAACATTGGCAAAATCCGTTTTACTGATTCCTTTTAATTGTAAAAATATAGGCTTTAAGCTGTTTATACAAATATCAGAAAATTTAAAAGAAAAGAATATAGTTAACACTATCCAAAAACTACGTTTTTTCAATAAACCTATTAAATATTTTACATAGACAAAGAAAGATTTGTTATCTATATCGGCAGAGGAGGTATTGGTTATTTTCGGAAGAACAATTGTCGCAATCGTAGAAAGCAAAATTGAGAAACTCACGGTTAAAAAACCTATGTGCCAGCTATAAGCGTTTGCTATGTATAATATTGCAGCTCCTGATATAAACGATCCTAATCTAAATCCCATATTTGAAAATGCCGCGGCAATTCCTAATTCAGATTTTCCAAACGAGATAAGCTTTATATGAAAACAAAGAATATCGCTTATGGATATCACTGTCGTTATCAAAAAGACAAGAACAAAGGCAAGAGACATGCTGCGATAAATTTCGAAAAATCCAATAGAAATAAATAATAACAAAATAATCCCCTGAGATATAAAAGACATTGTTTTTAAAATATCAATTTTAGAACTGGAATACTTGTTTATTATATTTTTTATAAATGGAGCCAAAAGAAATTTTAATCCATATGGCAGAGAAGCAATAAAAACTAAAGAAATTTGGGAGATTTTAACGCCCATTTCGGATAGCATAAAGGGAAAATTTGCAGAAACTCCCATAAAAACGATGCCGCTCATAAAAGAGGTAAAGAATATATAAGAAATTATTATATATTGCCGTTTTGTTATATTAAGGAACACTAAATTTCAGATTCCCCTCTTAACCCAAGTAACTATTTTTTGCCAAATAGATTTCCTTGAAGAAGACAAGAAATTATTATTAAAAAGTTCATTCATACAATATAATACGCTTCCTGCGGCGGAAGAAAAAGACGCAGTTTGAACAAAATCATGGGAACCGATTGCTCTTATTGGTTTTCCAAGCCTTACGAATGCGTTTCCAAAAAATCTTTTTGCTTTCATTAAATCGCTAATCCCCGCGATCCTACTTCCTCCGCCGGTTATTACTATTCTTTGTAGCAACGCTTTATCCGCTCCGCACTCGGAGATATGTTTTTGAATTAATTCGAAAGTCTCTTCTAATCTTGAGCTAATTATTGAATCCAACATTGTTTTCGATACGTTTTGAATATGCTCCTCTCCATATTCGTCTATTCTTGGAACGAGAATTTGTTCTTCGTCATTAGACGCCGAGCCGGAAGCCGCCCCATACAATATCTTTAGCCTTTCAGCGTTTGAGCTCGAAGTCCTAAGGATTGTGGCAATATCTTTCGTAATATTATTGCCACCGACTGGTATTGCGCTTATATATAATAATTTTCTTTCATAATAACACGCTATGACAGTTGTAGAACCGCCAATATCTATAAGAGTAACCCCCGAGGATATTTCGTCTGGCAACAACACGGATAATCCAGATGCGTATGTAGAAGAAATAAAACCTTTTATTTCAATATTATTTCTGTTTAAGCAATTTTTAATGTTTTTTATTAAGGACGATTTCGCGGTTATTATGTGAAAAACTGCGGATAATTTATCGCCCACCATACCTATAGGATCTTGAATTCCATCAGTTTCGTCTATTGAATAGGAAATGGGAAATACGTGTATAACTTCTACGGAATTTAATATATATTGAGCGGCGTCACAATTCGATAAAGAATTGAGGTGTATATCGTCAACGGGTATTTGGCCTATAGCTATCGAATTTCTTACGGCCTGAGATTCAATCGCCCAAGAAGGAAGAGCAACTAATATGGATTTTATAGACTTTTGAGCTTCCTTTTCCGCTGTAGATATTGCGTTTAATATAGAATCTTCAAGCTCTTCTAAATTTGTTATCGCTCCTCTTTTTATGCCCTTCGCTAATTGATACCCAACGCCTATAATTCTTATTTCCGCTTCTTCGCTCTTTTGGTCGTTTTTAGCTATGGTAACGCATATAGTATTCGTCCCTAAATCTAAAACGGCAATATCGCTTTTTAAATCAATTACTTTCCTTAACACTTTCTAAGCCAAATCCGCCTTAAATAGATTTCTTTTTAATAACGCACAAGAAATCCAATCTGCTATGTCAGCGAATTAATGATACTATAACCGGTAAAATTAATCTAGCGGTTTAGAAAGCTGGTTTTATAAGGTTAGCCGTTTTGGTTTTAAGCGCAGGGGGCGGATATGGTATTCTTCGATTTTACCATATCCGCCCAAAAGATTTGTCAAGGTCCGCTCGCTGAGCTCGCTATGTGCCTTGACAAATCGTATTTCTCGAAATAGAAATTTCGTTGAAATTTT
>JAITTR010000038.1 GCA_031286725.1 Holosporales bacterium
CAACTCGGTCAAAACGCTCAATGACGATTCTTCTGTCATGTTGATAGAAAGAGGGGTTATTGAGACATATCCGCTATTGATTACCCCAAGATCAGTATCCAGATCCTTTTCGTCATATCTTTTCCTGTATTCCGCAGATCCTATCCAAAAATACGGTTCGCCTCTTGGGTCAACTGATTGTATGACGTGATCGTCAATCGTCCTATACCCTTGGGAGGTTATTTTTATTCCTTTCACGTCTTTTATATCGCCTGCGGGGAAATTTATGTTTAGCAATACCCCTTTTGTGAATTTGAATTTTTCTAATACAGTTTTCAAAACAACAGGGCCGTATATTTTCGCAACCTCCCAATTTACGCTTCCGTTTTTATCTAAAGCTTGGCTAAAAGCTATGGCTGGAATTCCAAGTATACATCCCTCCATAGCCGCAGCGACAGTCCCCGAGTATATTATGTCTTCGGCTAAATTAGCGTCGCAATTTATCCCGGATAAAACAAAGTCTGGCTTTTTTTCGTCTAGAATGTGCCTAAGCGCCATAACTACGCTATCCGTTGGCGTCCCATTGACTGAATAATGATTTTGAGAGTGTTCTTTTAATCTTAAAGGACTTCTTAGCGTTAGAGAATGACTTGCTCCGCTCATATCCGAATCCGGAGCGCACACAATAACCTCCTTCGTTATTTTTTTCGCTATTTCTTCCAATACCACGATTCCCGTTGCGTTTATCCCGTCGTCATTGCTAATTAAAACTCGCATTCAGCTATTCCTTACTACATATTCAATAACAAGGTTTAATCTCAAAAGACCCTCGTTAGTTAGCGTTATATTATCATTATCTATTATAATATACGAACTTTTTGAAAGTGTTTCTATTTTCTTTTGTAGATTATATTTGTTCTTTGTAAATTCGCTAATCTCGTTTAAATTAATGCCGACTCTAGACCTCAATCCAAAAATCAACTTTTCTTTAAAAACGTCGTCTTCGGATAATATAACTTCCTCGAATTTCGGATTCTTAGCCCATTTTATCCAACTATTATTACACGAAACTTGCTCTATGGCGATTTTTTGATTATTTTTCATAACTCGACTATGCGAACTTGGCCCTATCCCGAAATAATTTTCGTATTTCCAGTATGATAAATTATGCTTTCCTTCATATCCAGGTTTTGAAAAATTAGAAACCTCATACTGTTTAAATCCGCAATTTTCGGCTATTTCCATTGTCTTTTCCATAAATTCGCTTCCTTCGGCCAGAGGTGGCAGTTTCTTAGAATCAATCATTTTTTTAATGGGAGTGTTTTCTTCTATGATCAGCTCATAGAGCGAAACATGTTGTATCGGAAGATTCAACGCCTTCTCTAATTCTCTTTCCCAATCTTCTAAGAGTTGTCCTGGCCTGTTATAAATCATGTCTATCGAAACGTTATCGAAGCGCTTCATAGCTATTTCCAAACACTCTATAGCCTCAAAAGAATTATGGATTCTGCCAAGCGCTTCTAAGTCTTTGTCGATGAGCGATTGAATACCGATAGAAAGCCTATTTACGCCCGAGGCTTTTAAACATTTCGTTTTTTCATCGTCTATTGTTTTTGGATTTGCTTCTACTGTTATTTCTGCATTTTTCAATAACTTAAAGTTCTTATTTATTGTTTCTATTATGTCGTTAATAAAACTACAGGGCAAAAGAGAGGGAGTCCCGCCCCCAAAATATATACTTGTTATTTCTTCATTAAATTCTTCGCTAAATTTTAATATTAAATTTTTATATAGTAAATTCCACGCAGAATAATCTATATTATCATCGAGCGGAACGCTATAAAAATTACAGTAATAACATTTCGACAGACAAAAAGGCCAGTGTATATAAATAGAGCTCATAAGTCTCCGCCTTTGTTATTCACAGATTCTTTTCGCAATTTGAACAGCATTCAAAGCCGCCCCTTTTCTTAAGTTATCGGCAACGCTCCAGAAATTTAGAGCATTTATTATTGTCGGGTGTTTTCTTATTCTGCTAACAAACACTTCGTTTTTATGTTCGCAATCTATGGGTGTCGAATAGTCGTCATTTGCCGGATTGTCGACAACCTTAACTCCTTCGAAATTATTCAAAGCCTCAATTGCGTCTAAAAGGTTTGTTTCTTTTTCAAATTTCGCGAAGACAGATGCGGCGTGGCCAATTAAAACAGGAACTCTAACGCAAGTCGCCGCTATGTCCATATTTTCAATTGCTAATATTTTTTTCGTTTCATTCATCATTTTCAATTCTTCTTTAGTATAAAGAGAATCTGTAAATGCGTCTATTTGCGGAATAATATTGAATACTATTTGCTTTTTAAAATGAGCTGGGGTTATTGGCTCGGAGTTTAAAAATTGTTTTGTTTGAGAAAGAATCTCGTCAATTCCTTTCTGTCCAGCTCCTGACGTCGATTGATAAGTAGAGACGATTATTTCTCTTAAACCATAAATATCATGCAGGGGTTTTAAAGCCATGACCATTTGAATTGTCGAACAATTTGGATTGGATATTATTTTTTTACTTTTATATTTCTTTATATCTTCAAAATTAACTTCGGGAATTATAAGCGGAATATCTTTATCCATCCTGAAATATGACGTATTATCTATCGCTATACAGCCCGCTTTAGAGGCTTTAGGAACGTATTGTTTAGAAACTTCGCTTCCCGCGGAAAAAAGAGCTATATCGTATTTAGAAAAATCAACTTTCTCTAAAGATTGAACCCGAAGATTCTTATAGCCCCCTACGGAAAGCTCGATTCCTTCGGATCTGCTTGAAGCCGCGATAGATATATTATTTTGCGGAACGTTTTCTTCGCTTAGAATCAACAATATTTCTTGACCGACTCTTCCGGTCGCTCCGACTACTATTATTTTTTTACTTTTCATTATTTTGAGGAATTTTTACTTCTCTCCAAAGAGATTCTATATCGTAATAAGTCCTGACCTCCGGCTTAAATAAGTGCGTTTCTATGCCAAAAGCTTCTATTAGAACCCAACCTGACGACGAAGATCCCTCAATTTTGGGCGATAAACATTCGCTTTTTAAAAATTTGTATAGGTTATCTGCAACAGACTGCATATGCCGAGAAGACGTTCCAGACGCAATAATACATAAATCGGATAATTTAGAATTATATGAAGAAGCGTCTATTTCGACAATATTATTGGCTTTTTTATCGTCTAAAAATTTCAATATTTTTGTTTTTAAATCTTGTATTTTCATTTATCCTTTTCTTGCCCGTTATTACCGCTGGCAACAAATCTAACTATTAGTTTTTCGAGATTTACTGCGGATTGCGTTAAGGATATCTCTTCTCCGTTCTTTAATTTTTCCTCATCAAATCCGGGCATCATAGCCACGAATTTATTCCCAATAATCCCCTCTGTAACAATAGAAGCGGAACTATCTTTTGGTATTTTAATTTCGTCCTTGATCAACAATTCGGCTTGGGCTTGATAGCTTTCATCTATCTTCAAAGATTTAACTATTCCAATTTTAATGCCGTTTAGCTTTATATCCGCCCCTGTCGACAACCCGCTGACGTCGTCAAATTTAGCAAGCAAAACATATCCCTCTCTTATTTTTTCGCCGCTTGAAATGTATGCGAAATACATAAAAAATGAAGCGACAATCAAAACGATCGCTCCAATAACGGCTTCTAAAACGTTGCCTTTCATATCGGATAACCCAAAAATCCTATTATACTTATGCTACCATAAAAACAGAGTTTTGGCCATATGTTCAGCATAAACAATCTTACCTTCAAATTGTTTTATTGCTTATAGCAAAGGATACAATAAGTTGGCATTCGCAAAGACTTCAGATAATTACGGCAGAATTAATATACAAAAGATATGAAAATTGCCCTATTAGTCTCTCAAAGTTCTATATGTCATGTAGAGGGTAACCCTTCCCAATTCTCCCAGGCGGATATGTACAATTGTAAATACCTTTTTTGATCTCTGGAGGATAACAAAGCAAGGATATTAAAGAATATTTCGTGCGATTATGGAATGAAGCGACGTTCAGACTTAGAAACGTTTTGAGTTTAGTAGAAAGATAATTTGATATTTGATATTATATTAACTTAAAGCGGTTAATTATTTTTGTAAAGCTATGAGTTTTGATTCTAGATTAGAGCAATTCCAAAAAAAGATGGATTCTTCTATGGACAAATTTTCGAAAGATTTATCTGGCATAAGGGCGGGAAGGGCTTCTATAGCTCTTTTGGAGCCTATAAAAGTCGAGGCTTACGGTTCTTTTGTGATGATAAATCAAATTGGAGCAATATCGGCTCCAGACGCCAAAACGCTTTCCGTTAACGTTTGGGACAAGGGACTCGTAAAAGCCGTGGAAAAAGCGATAAGAGACAGCGGAGCAAATCTTAATCCCACAGTCGACGGCCAGATAATAAGAGTTCCGCTTCCTCCTCTTTCCGAGGAGCGTCGCAAAGAGCTTTCTAAACTTGCGTCAAAGTATACCGAGGACGCTAAAGTCGCAATAAGAAATATAAGAAGAGACGCGATGGAGTTTGTAAAGCAATTAGAAAAAAATAACGAAATAAGCGAAGACGAAATGAGAAAATTATCCGCCTCAGTTCAAGAAATAACCGACAATAGCTCAAAACAAATAGATTCAATGCTTTCGACCAAACAAAAAGATATAATGCAAGTTTAAAAAGGAAGATATAGTGAGAACTTTGTTTCATTATCCTTTATGCGGTTTTTCAAGAGTCGTTCGGTTTATTATGGCCGAAAAACACTTGGATTTTGAATTAAAGTACGAAACGCCGTGGAATCCTTCCGAAGAATTGTATAACGCAAACGTTTTCGGAGCGTTGCCATCATTGATCGATATTAACGGTAGCGCTATATTCGGAACATCGGCTATTAGAGAGTATTTGGAAGAGTTATACCCTGAGAGGAATTTGTTGGGGAGCGATTATTCTAATAGAGCCGAAGCACGAAAAATCGCAGATTGGTTCGCTTTTATTTTCTTCGATGATATATACAAACCTATAATTTGCGAAAAAATTATAAAAAGATTCTCAAAAAATGTTGACAGAACTCCAGCTCCTTCAAGTATAAGGATAGCGCTATCCAAACTTCCCGTTCATTTGGATTATGTAACGTGGCTAATCGATAGAAGAAATTGGTTGGCCGGAAGAGATTTCTCTATTGCCGACATATACGGGGCTTCTTTTTTTTCAGTATTGGATTATTTAGGTTTTATCTCTTGGAATAAATACGAAGTAGCTAAAAGTTGGTACGTAAGAATAAAATCAAGGCCGGGATTTCGCGGTATATTAAACGATAACCTTCCACAACTTCCTCCTTCAGAAGAATATTCTAATCCTGATTTTTAGTTCAGGCACGATACGCTTTGGTATTCTGCGCTAAGCGCAAAACAGGTTACTTCTTGGAAAGAAATAATTTTAATATTTATACTTTCATATACTTTTTTGTAAACGCGAATTTTTTAAAGTTCGCAAAAACTTTATTTTACCAAGACCGAGAGAAAAATAGAGCTTCCGTCGAGCGATGTTAAATAGACTCCGGATTCTGACACTGCGTCTATTGAAAAATCTTTTTGTTGGCCAATTGAGGAATACGGAATATCGTTTATCCAAATAGTCCAATTAGTTTCGTCTACGTAAAATATACCGGAAACAAACAATTCTTTTAAAGAACTTTCAGGCGATTTTTGTCGTTTATTTAATATATTAAAAACTTCTTTAGATTCCTCTTCACTCATAAAAAAAGACGACTCACCAGCGGAACAATTTGAAATAATGAGAACAATAGCTATTTTGCGGAATATATTTCGCATTTCGTTTCCATCTTTATTACGGGTTTTAAACTCGAAATTTTTGCAAATTTATCGATTTCCAAACTTAATATTCTTACAAACCCGGGAGAAAAGTCTTTTAAACCCTCTATAAATTTAAAAATAAAAGAATCGTGCCAAAACATTCCGACAATACGGTAAGTCGTTTTTACTAATTGACCCAATTCAATTTGATCTCCTTGAGAAACTTCAAGATCTTGAGCAAAATACCCGTTGGAAATTCCGGCGACGAATTCTTTAAAATCTCGAGTTTCTTTTCTAAATAAATGTTTTTTCACAAACTCTAAAATATGTTTATTGGAAAGCAGTTTTTTGGCCATATTTGAAGTTTTATCTATCGATTGCGCTAATAGAAGTTTTTCTGATTTGTTATTTTCTATGATAGAAGAAATCGCAAACCAAAATATAGACAATATAAGAAAAACAAAAACTAGTCGCGCGTCTATAGATTTCGAATATTTCTTTAAATGCAAAAAATTCATTCTAATTTTCTAATGGGATCAATTTTGTTAATATTTCTTTCGATTCTTCATCGAAAGTTATCGTCGCGTTTTGAATCTTTCCAATTCTATCCGTCTTTATTTTTTGTCTTAATAAGTCTTTAAAGTCTGGATAATTTATGAAAGAATAATCTATATCATTCCATAAACTGAGTTCCGATAATACTTCTTTATCAAGAGAATTTATTACGCTATTACATGCGGCTATTTGCTTATTAAGATTAAATATGTCTAAAATTCCAAAACAACACTTACATATAAAAAATAAACAAAATAATGAAAACGCTATTTTTATTATTTTGTTTATATGGTTTTTATATTTTAAGAGAGAGGTATCTATATTGTTGCCAATTATCCCCATATTATTTGTAGATCTTTTTAATAAATTCTCTATTACAGAATCGTCTATTAAATAAATAACAACATCCTCCGGCAATATGCCATGCGTCTTTTTTATGTATTTTATTGTATTTTCTATTTCAGTTTCTTTTTCGCTTCGTTTTATATCTCCGTTTCTATAACAAATTATTCCGTTGTTCGTATACGCTATTATTTCGCAAATTTCTTCTCTTTCTATTGAAAACAACGCGCAACGGAACTTTTCTCTATCCAAAGGGAAATTTTGAAAATAAGTTGAGACAATCCAAACCGGCCAAGCTATAAAGGTTACTTGATTTCTTTCTAAGAGAATATCGTTAATAAAGTCGACAATTGCCTTTTCCAATTTTGACGAGCAAATCATAACAAAGTTGTTTTTTGGAACCGCATCGTCATAAAATACGGCGTTTACCGATTCTTTTTTTAAAGATAGTATATTTTCCGCCAATTCTATTATTTCTTTATAAGAGACGCTTTTTCTAGGAATAGCTTTACACGACA
>JAITTR010000056.1 GCA_031286725.1 Holosporales bacterium
CCACTGCGCGTTGTCCGCCCTGGCCGTCGCTTACCTGCGCCACCGCGGCGTTGCTATAGTCAATTCCTAACCCGCTCACGTCGTAAGGAGCAGACATTGCCCCTCCGCTCAGGACTGCCACTATCAACGACACGGCCAATATTCTCTTTCTCATTTTCATTCTCTTCGTCCTCCATTAGACTTTTTGTGGAAAAATAAGAAACTATTTTCTTATTCAGCCTTATCTTATAGCGCCCGGGGGGGGGGATGTCAAGGTTTTTCTTGCTATATGAAGAAATGGCTTTTTCGCGCCGTAACTCAAAGGCCACAGGAATCCATGATTAATGCAACTTAAATTATTGGCTTATTTTTACTTTTAACAGATATTTAGTTGAAGAGCTTTCGGTTATTTGGGCTGGCTCCGTCTCGATAATATCTTCGGTACTCCCAAATATTTCTTTACATTTTGCAATTAACGATATTATTTGTTTGTTAGAGAGGAATGCGGTTCCGGAATCCGATAATTTTAATTTTAGCGTTCCGCCTTCGGAAATCGTCTCGTATTTTCCTCCTGTTTTGGGAATTTTGAACGTTTCGGATTCGATTAACCCTGCTCGATAAAGATGAGTAAAGACTTTACCGGCATCCGATTCGTTAAATTTCCCGTTTCCGTCTCCGTCTTCTACTCCGGAAAATCTTGTTGAAGCTTTCTTATCGTCTCCCGGCAACGCTCCGTATGAGCTGATATAACTGTTATATGCTATTTGAAAAATTTGTATATCATTTGCTACGGATTTTAATCTGGCCGAGTCTATTATGTCTTTTCCTTTTAAGGTAGCCCCAGCAATAATTCCGATTATTAAAAGGACTATGGAAACTTCTATAAGAGAAAATCCAGGCAACTTTCTCTTATAAAGTTTTTTAAATTCCATCGTATACCTCCGTTAATTAACGTCCGTTAAGGCTTCGGTAGTATCTTGAGTTTCTGAAGAATTTGCCAATTCTGAAGCCGTTGTTTCATCGGTATTTTCCTCTAATTCGGAAACGTCTTCCGAGTTTTCTTTGGGAGGAGTTTCGCTGGATAAATCTTTAGAGTTTCCTGACTTGTTTTTTATTTTGTCATTAATTTCATTCGTTTCTTTTGATAATTCCTTAATATTTAAGTTTTCTTTTTTAATTTTGTCTGATTTTTCTTGCTCCGAAGTATTAAAATTAGAATGATCAGCAATCAAATCCTTTTCCATTTTTTCGACGTTAGCCTCGCTTTTGGCTATTTTTAATTTTAGTTTCGAGATTGATTCTCTGAGCTTAATTATATCGTCCAAATGCTCTTCGATTGTATCTCCCCACACGTTTCCGTAACTCGCTATCGCAAAAATCAATAAAAACTTATAAAAATTCATATTCCGATTCTCCCCAAACATATCCCTACTTATTATTATACATAGAATTTTGAAAACGTCAAGATTTTCAACTTCAGCGTTGAAAATCAATTTCTCATCCCAATCTTCGGAAAACTAACTTTATCAGAAATTAATTATTGTTTTGAGTCGTTAAGCAATCATTATGCCATTTCGTCTTGACAAGACGTCCACTTTTTCGCTTTTAAAAAATTAATTCGAATTATGAGATTAAAGAATCAAGGATTGCTAGAACCAAATCTACCCTGGTTTCTAAGTTATATTTAGCATTGTTATTTGTAAATAAGTAATTTTTGGCGTTTGCCAAATTTAGTTAATGTATATTGATTTTAAATGTTTTTATAGCTCATGATAAAAACAAGTACAATGTGTTTCTGAGTTTAAAAAGAACTCGTATGCAAGAAGGAGGCTATCGCCTCCAAATGGAGAGGATTTATTAGCTTGTTTTCTCCAATGCATAACTTGCGAAAATATTCTATCTTTGCCGCCTTTTGCTTCCTGGCTTCTTTTATTGTCAGCTTGAGCGATTACCGGCAGAATAACTGCCGCGTTTCTACTAAATAAGCTATCTTTAATCTTTATTATGGTCTTGGATAAAAATTTATTAGTTGCCTTAATATAACGTGCATCGGCATTCGCGCTTTTTTAAAGTGCCTCGATATTCTTCTATAGCCCTTTCTATATGATATGCCCTCTCAAAAGTCAGATCTCCTATTTTTAGTTCCCTAAAAGACTTAAGCAAATTTCGCCTACTGGTCGCCAATTTTGAGCAATCGTCGTCTTCAGTATATGGCTTTTCCGATCTAGCAAGGAAGAGTGCAATGTCTTACCGTTGTCTTACCCAAATTGTAACTTTTGCTCTATTTCTATAACTTGATTTAATGGTCTTTTGAATTGAAGTCCTGCTAGTGGGCTGTCTTATGCCGGTATATAAACTGTGAGCTATCGCGAACGCGAATAAGTTTCTACCCGAGCTTTTAAAGTCATGCCTCTCTTCTATCGTCCTATCAATTCCATTTCTCAAAAACTTAGCGGAATCGTATGCTAGATTAGCTGCGCTTTCTCCATTTTCGTTCCAAGGGATATTTTTGCGCTCTATCCCATGCTTCTCGAGTCTTATATCGCTTAAGTTTGCCCTATAATGCTCGCGCCTTGTAACTGGGGCTTCTAGCAATTGCGCTCCATAAGTATTAAAGCTCACTAATACTGCCGTTAAATTTCCTAAAACTATCGCTGTTGTTTTTTTGTTTACATTTGCCTCCCTGCCAAAACTTATATTTATCGAAGATTTCATTTTTCGACTCTACGTTCTATATATAGAATATCGGTCAATCGTTAAGAATTGGTTAACGCTAGGGGAATTTTTCTAAAGAATTTCAGCGTGAATTAACGTAATATTGAATTAAATAAATACGTCAAAGCTGGCGGCACGAAAGTATGAATAAAATATTAGAGTTAAAAAACGTAACAATGAAATTTAGCTCCGGAGATTCTTGTATAAGCGTATTAGACGGAATAAATTTTTCAATCGAAAAAGGCGAAAGCATCGCGCTCGTGGGGCAAAGCGGAGCCGGAAAATCTACATTTTTGCAAATATCGGCTCTGCTTGAACAACCTAATTCCGGAGAAATACTGATAAACGGAATTCTAACAAACAATTTGACAGATAACGAAAAAACGAAATTAAGAAGAGAAAATATAGGATTTGTTTATCAATTTCATAATTTATTGCCTGAATTCTCCGTACTTGAAAACGTGATTATCCCGCAATTAATAACAAATAGAAATAAAAAGGATGCTGTTGAAAAAGCGAAGAAAGCGTTAAAAGAGGTCAGTCTTTTTGATAGAATTTATTATAGCCCTAAAAAACTATCCGGAGGAGAACAACAAAGAGTAGCTATCGCAAGGGCTCTAGTAAACAATCCAAAATTGATAATAGCTGACGAGCCTACTGGAAATTTAGACCCAAAAACCGCGGGCAACGTTTTTGAAATATTTTTAAATCTTATAAAAAATGAAAAAACGTCCGTTATCATGGCTACTCATAATTTGGCTTTAGCTAGGCAGTTTGATCGTATATTACGAATTGAAAATGGTAACTTGTTAGAAGTTTCTAAGGAATAAAACGCTATATCAAATTTAAGTAATATTTTGAATTTGAATTGGGAGGCGACTCGCCAGCTTCGCTGGCCACCCGCCCGCCCCGAGTCGCCTCCCTTTTTTATTAAACTGAACTATATTGTTTCCATGAGCCAGAATTATATAAAGTTCTAGCGTTGTTCAAGAAGGAAATATATATTTCACACTTTAAGGGGTTGCGCTCCCGATTTGTCAAGGTGGAGAGCGAGAGAAACGAGCGGACCTTGACAAATCTTCCGGGCGGATATGGTATAATTAAAAAATACCATATCCGCCCCCGTAAAATTAAAGCAAGCCATCTCCTCTTTAACGGCTACAAATTTCATTTTTCGGTTGAATTGTTTTCCGATTTTCGCATTGATGTAAAGACTAAAAATTACTAGACTTCTTGCGAATATGCATAAGTATCAGATCATATGAAGACGGATGAATTAGATATTTTTGCGCAAGTCTGCGAAAATGGGGTTCAGAATATTAGTAAAAAGTTAAATCTTAATGATGAAGCTGTATTACGAGCCATAAGAAATCTTGAATCGGACATTGGAACTAATTTATTTGTTCAAGAAGATTTTCCTTCAACAGAAAATTTAACGGCATTCGGCAAGGCATTTTTGCCTCTGGCGATTAAGATAATTGATGAAATTACCTCCGGAATATTAGATATTTACGAAAAAACAACTGTCTTAGATAGACTGATATTTATGTCTTCGCTGGAATGCGCTAACGCTATTCTTTTACCAAGTATCCAAAAGATTATAGACCTTATAGACGCCGAAAAATTAAAAATAGATATTATTACTTCTCCCCAAGTATTATATAGCGAAATGGCAAAAGCTCATATTTTACTGCGCAAAAGAGAGGGAAGCGGCTCTCCTTTTCAGGATAAAAAATGGTCTGTTCGCATAGGGCAGGGATTATTTGCAAGCGAAGGCTATTTAGTCAACATAAAAAACATTCCTCAAAAAGAAAAAGATTTACAAATGCACTCAATTATTGCTTATGAAGAGTCTTCTGATTTTGAGATGAACTGGCATCTGTTGAGAGAGTACAATTTTAATCCTGCTATGTTAGTGAACAATCAAACGACATTAATAGCGGCTATTGAAGCTGGTTTGGGGATAGGGCCTGTTTGGCAAGGCTATGAGAAGCTAAGTCGGCAAAAATTATATAGAATACTGCCAGAGATAACCGGGCCGGATATAATATTGGATTTTTCAGTGAGGAAAATGATCCCTAACAGTTTTACTATATTGGCGGAGCGAATAGCTATGGAACTAAAATCTTTTCTAGTCGATATAGGATTAGAAATTTTGGAAGTATAGTCTTGTGATAAATAAGATAAAAGAATTAATAGATACTGAGATAACAAGTCTTGAAAAGATTGATTCCTCTTTCATTTCGTTAATGGAAGAGAAATTTGGATACAAGCTTATAAATATTATTGAGAAAGACAAAGTAGTCTTAACTCCCTTTGGAAAAAAAGTTTTCCAATACATGAAAGATAGTTTAAATATAATAAACAAAGAAATATA
>JAITTR010000063.1 GCA_031286725.1 Holosporales bacterium
AAGCCGACAGTTTTCCCAGAGTCAAATAACGAAGATTTACGCACTCGGAGAGGCACCCATGCCTAAAGTGGCAAAAGCTGGAGGAAGAATCAATTCCTTGAGATTGGGACAACAATAAAAAGCGGAGCCTCTAATCTGCTCAAGGCATGCCGGTAATCTTATTTCTTCTAAAACAGGGCAGCAAGCAAAAGCCTACTTCTCTTCCTCATCCTCAATACACTGTAAACTAGCGCAATGGCTAAGATCTATTCCCTTGAGATTGGGACAATGCTTAAAAGTGGAGTCTCTAATCTGCTCAAGGCATGCTGGTAATCTTATTTCTTCTAAACCACGGCAGCGACCAAAAGCCCAACCACCAATTGCCTTTAAATGCCCATAATGGCTAAGATCTATTCTCTTGAGATTGGGACAACAATAAAAAGCGGAGCCTCTAATCTGCTCAAGGCATGCCGGTAATCTTATTTCTTCTAAAACAGGGCAGCAAGCAAAAGCACACTTCTCAATATCCTTTAAACGCTCACAACGGCTAAGATCTATTCCCTTGAGTCTGTTACAACAAGCAAAAGCGCATTCTCCAATTTGCTCAAGACATGCTGGCAATATTATTTCTTCTAAACTAAGGCAGTTACTAAAAGCCCCACCACCAATATCCTTTAAACGCTCACAATGGCTAAGATCTATTATTCCATTGAGTTGGTCACAACTGAGTCTGTTACAATAAGCAAAAGCAAAGTCTCCAATTTGCTCAAGGCATGCTGGAAGGCTTATTTCTTCTAAACCACGGCATTGAGCAAAAGCAAACTTCTCAATACACTTTAAATGCTCACAATGTCTAAGATCTATTCCCTTGAGTCTTTCACATCTAACAAAAGCACCTTCTCCAATTTGTTCAAGGCATGCTGGGAATCTTATTTCTTTTAAAACAAGGCAGTCAGCAAAAGCACACTTCTCAATACACTTTAAACTAGCACAACGGCTGAGATCTACGATATAAGCAAAGCTGAAATATGGGGTATGAACAAAAAGGTGCCTCCAGCGCTGAAGATCGTCAGGCCCAAAGCTCTCAAGAGCCCACAACTCACTTGTAGCAGGTAGAGCTGGAAGATCCAGTATCCCATTACCTTGAGCGGTTGCTAAAGCGCCACTGGCAAACCCAGACAGGCTGTCTCGATTAGGCGCGTTAACTAATCTTTCGTCTTCAGCTACTGTTCCGTCTCCACATCCGCTACCAGGAGCTGTTGCGCATGTTCCAGGCTGACTTATCGCTATAATAATCGCAACTAAAAGTTTATTAATTTTCTTCATTATATCCCCTTTCATTTGGATATCCTAAATTGCTTTTGTATTATATGTTATCGTTAACGTAAAGTCAACAAAAAAATAAAGGGGGGAGTATAGCGGATTTGTCAAAGTAGAGAGTGAGCATAGCGAGAGAACCTTGACAAATCTCCCGGGCGGAGATGGTATAATTGAAAAGCACCATCTCCGCCTTCTGTGTGAAATTTATCTAAAATTTTAGGGGCGTTTATTTTTTGTTGCCAACTTACAAAACTTTATGTTCTAATGATATTAGGCGTGGAGCGTAATACGTCAATTCAACAAAATTTAAAATTCAACTTAGTTAATTTTTTAACTTTTATTCATAGGATGTACGAAAATGAACGACATAAAATCATGGAAAGAAATCGCTAGAGAAAATCAAATGTTTCCCAAAGGAGATTGGTCGCTATGGATGATCCTTGCCGGAAGAGGATTTGGCAAAACAAGAACCGGGGCGGAAAACGTTATGGAGCTCGTAAACTCCGGAAAATATAACCGAATCGCTATCATAGGAAAAACGATATTGGAAGCGAAAAGCATTATGGTTGAAGGAATAAGCGGCCTTTTATCGACAACGACGGCTCAAAAAGCGTATAAAAATGCCGAGCTTGGAAGCTCCGCTAATAACGTAATGAAATTTCGATATTACAAGTCGAAAAACCAAATAATATGGGAAAACGGAGCCGTAGCTTATTTAATAGGAGCCGACAATTACGACTCTATGAGGGGCTTACAATTCGATTTGATCTGGGTAGACGAGTTTGCTAAGTTTTCTCATCCTGAAGAAGTTTGGACTCAAATAATGTTTACGCTTCGATTAGGCGAAAATCCAATCTGCATAATGACGACGACTCCAAGGCCTCTCGAGATTTTAAAAGAGCTGTCAGAGGATGAGAAAACTCACTTGACAAATGGCTCGACTTTTGAGAATAAATCTAACTTGTCGGCTAGATTTGTAGAAAGAATGGAGGCGAAATATATGAAAACGACATATGGAAAACAAGAATTATACGGAGAACTATCGCTAGAGAAAAAGAATACCGTTTGGAAAGAGGAAAGCGTCAGGTATAGGGAAATAGATAAGGATTCGTTGGAAAGAGTCGTTATCGGAGTAGATCCGTCGGTGAGCGTTTCCGAAAATTCAGACGAAACTGGCATAATAGTTGCCGGACTTGGCTTCGACGAAAGGATATACGTCTTAGACGACCTAAGCGGAAAATATACTCCTCCCGAGTGGGCAAAAACGGTGTGTAACGCTTATCAAGATTATCAAGCTAGCAACGTAATAGTAGAAACCAATAACGGGGGAGATTTGGTTAGCGAAATGATAAAAACTATCCATCCAAACATTCCGATTACTCAAACCAAAGCAATAAAAGGAAAAATAACGAGGGCTCACCCGATCGCTCTTTTGTATGAATCAAATAGAGTGTTTCATACCAAAAGATTTGAAAAATTAGAAAAACAAATGCGCGATTTGTCTTACGATAAAAAAACTAAAAATTCCCCCGATAGAGTAGATGCCTTGGTTTGGGCTATCCATGATTTAAAATCCATGGGAACTCGTAAATATCATATATCTTCTATAGAATTTTAAATTCCATAAAATCTTAATTATTTAAAAAGAGTTAAAATAAATAAAAAATATTATTTACAAAACAAAAAATATGAGTTAGTATAATAATGAAGTTCTTTTGGAGCTTCAAGCGTCGCGCAAAAGAGGCGCGTTCTAAGCGTTCTCTACATATCCTCCCCAAGCTTATAGCGCGACGCTTTTTTAGAGTTGTTTTCTGTTGGGTTCTTAAATTTTGATTTTTATATAAGCGAAAGACGAATATAGCTTTTATATAATATCCGTCCCGCCTCTTATTGGAAAGAGGGTTTTCGAAGTTAATTTTGGATAGCTGGGCTTTTAGCGCAAGCCTAATGGTTTGTTTTTGCCCTTATAATAAGACATTTAGTCGTAAGGCAAAAGAGCGCGACGTAACGTATACTCTTAAAATTTGTGCGTATTCGCTATTAACAGTTGTCAGCTGTTACTATTAAATACCTTTTTGCTCATAGATATTCCCCAATGCCTCTTCCTTTATAATTCAAACTATTGAAGCAATTTCCTATAATTCTGTCCTTTTATATATGGGCTATACTCGAAAAAATATGAGAAATAGATATCGACAGACGAATATCACAGACTTAAACTAATATTCTCGCTAACTATATCTCTTATTCTTGCGGCTATTTATCCAGTTAACTCTATGGCACATTATATAGACGGAGGACTTAGGGATGTGTCGACAGCTTTGTAATTGACGCTTTTCCCCGCCTGCAAAAAACAAAGCCCCCTCTGTCAACGTTTTTGTCCTCAACTTAAGGAGGGTGTTGAAAGCGAAGATACAGAGTTCTTAATTCTTATAATTTCCAAACCATTCTTTTAGCTTTTTAAAAAATTCGGAAGTTTTGGGACTGTTCGCTTGATCGTCTTTTTCGTTTGAGAATTGTTCTAATATTTCTTTCTGCTTCTTAGATAAGGATACGGGAGTTTCCACGAAAACCTCAACGATCAAATCTCCGAATTTGGAGAAATTTAAAACGGGCATTCCTTTTCCCTTTATTCTGAACTGACTTCCGGATTGAGTCCCCTGAGGGATTTTTATAACGTTCATATTCCCGTCTAAATTCGGAACTTGTATTTCTCCTCCAAGGGCTGCTGTCGCCATAGGAATATAAGCTGTGCAATACAAATCCGAGTCGCGTCTTGAGAAGATTTTATGTGATAAAACGTTCACGAATATATACAAATCTCCACCCATAGCTCCCTTGAATCCTGCTTCTCCGCATCCGGCTAATCTGATTTTACTTCCGGTATCTACGCCTGCTGGAATATTAACGTCTAAATTCTTTTCTCCCTTTAATCTTCCGCTTCCAGAACATTTTCCGCATGGATCGGAAAGTACGGTTCCTGATCCTCCGCATGTTTGGCAAGTTCGTTCTATGGTAACAAATCCTTGTCGATATCTAACGCTTCCTCGGCCATGACAAATCGGACAGGCGGAAGGTTTGTTATTTCCAGCGCTTCCAGTTCCCTGGCAAGAATCGCATTTTATAAAGGTAGTAAATTTTACGTTTTTTCGAGTTCCGTTATAAGCTTCTTCTAGAGATACGTTCATATCGTATCTTATATCGGATCCCGGCTGGCTTCTATTTCCAGACCTTCCCGAAAAGTTGCTGCCAAACATTTCTTCAAAAATATCGGAAAAGCTTGAAAAATTGCTCGAAAAATCAAATCCCCCAGCTTCGAATCCTCCTTGAGATCCAGAGCCTCCATTTTGAAACGCAGAGCTTCCATATCTATCGTATGCCGCTCTTTTTTGATCGTCTTTTAAAGTGTCATACGCTTCGTTTATTTCTTTAAATTTTTCTTCGGCAGATTTATCTCCTTGGTTTTTATCAGGATGATATTTTACCGCAAGTTTTCTATACGCTTTTTTTATTTCTTCTTGCGATGCGTTATTCTTAACGCCTAAAACGGAATAATAGTCCTTTTGAGCCATAAATAATAGTCCTTTTGAGCCATAAATAATAGTCCTTTTGAGCCATATTAAAGACAATATATTATAATAATAAACGATATAATAAGTTTACTACCTTTGAGCCAAGTTGTAAATTGCTTTGCCCTCCAAAGAAAATATTAAGGATTTGGGATGTTTTATTATAAGAACGGGAGGCGACTCGGGGGTGGGCGGGTGGCCAGCGAAGCTGGCGAGTCGCCTCCCGCCCCTCAAAGCATAGAGCTTTGAGGGGCTCAATAGCCCTTTTCTGAAAATGAAAATAACGATATTTTTATTCGGAACTGTTCATAGGTCTTGTGGTATTATACTCGTAAGATGTACTATAATCTTAGTTAGTATCGTGTTAACGCTTTTGAGGAGATATTGAGTAAAAATGGCTGATTATCCTGAAAGTTCTATTGTGCCTACGAGGCCGGCAACTCCGCTTGTGAGTTTTATGCCGCCAAAATCCGTGGTTCTTATAGGTCTTATGGGGTGCGGAAAAACAAGTATTGGGAAAAAGTTAGCAAAAAGATTTGACTTATCGTTTTGCGATTCTGATCAAGAAGTGGAAGAAGCATCCGGATGCTCTATTGGGGACATAAACTCGATTTTCGGCGAGGGAGCTTTAGAATCCGGGGAATACAAAGTTATTTCTAGATTGCTCAACCAGCCTGTTCAAGTCATTGCGACTGGGTGTTTATCTTTTACGTATGAGAAAACTAAGAATTTAATAAAAGAAAAATCTATTTCCGTTTGGTTGAAGGCGGATATTAAAACCTTATTGCTAAGGGTTACCGGAAGAAAAGACAGACCTCTTCTTGAAGCCGGAAAAGAAGAAGAGATTCTGCTTAAAATGATAGAGCAATATTACCCCACTTTTGAAGAAGCCAACGTCTGCATTCAAACTTATGACGAGCCTGCGAACGTTACAGTCGATAGGGTAATCATAGCCATGAGCGAATTTATAAAAAGCAGATATCCAGATTACCACGTTTTAAAATCCGTTTAGTAATATGCCTCTTGGCGAGTTAGATAAGCTTATTTCAATCATAAGCAAACTTCCTGGCCTGGGAACGAGATCCGCGTCTCGAATTGTGATATATCTTTTAAACAGAAAAGATATCGTTATGAATAAGTTTATTAATTCTTTGGTTAACGTTTATCAAAACTCCAAAATTTGTAATATCTGTCATAATATAGACGTTTCTTCTCCTTGTTCTATTTGCTTGGATTATAAAAGAGACGAAAAGATCATATGCGTCGTTTCGGACATTGCAGATTTGTGGTCAATTGAGCGAGCGGAATTTTTTAAAGGCAAATATCACGTTTTGGGCGGGAAGTTATCCGCCGTTTTGGGCATAAAGCCTGAAGATTTAGACATCACGGGTCTTTATAATAGAATAAAGAATGAAAATATAGAAGAAGTAATAATTGCTATGAGCGCTGATTTAGACGGTCAAACTACAATGTTTTTTATTAATGAAAAAATAAAAGATTTAAAAGTAAAAATAACGACACTCTCCTGCGGAGTTCCTATCGGCGGAGAATTGGAAAATCTCGACGACGGAACTATTATAGCCGCTTTTAGCCAAAGACGAGGAATTTAGGGTTTATGAAATTTTTGGACGAAGCTAAAATATACATAAAAGCGGGAGACGGCGGAGACGGGTGCTTAAGTTTTCGAAGAGAGAAGTTTATAGAATTTGGAGGCCCGGACGGCGGAATGGGAGGAAACGGGGGCTCTGTATACGCGATAGCGGTAAATGACATCAACACCTTGATAGACTATAGATATCGACAACATTTTAAAGCTAGAAAAGGCAATAATGGAGCTGGCCAAAATAAAACTGGAAAATCTTCCGACGATATATTATTAAGGGTTCCCGTTGGAACTCAAATTTTAGACGAAGATAAATTCACGCAAATAGCGGATTTAACTGAAGAAGGACAAATAGTCCTCTTAGCGCAAGGAGGAAAGGGCGGCCTTGGAAACATTTCATTTAAAAGCTCAACGAACCAAGCCCCTAGAAGAACAACTACAGGATCTCCGGGAGACGAAAAATGGATTTGGTTAAAATTAAAACTAATTGCGGATATTGGCCTGGTTGGAATACCAAACGCCGGGAAATCAGCTTTCATCTCTGCCGTAACTAACGCTAAAGCAAAGATAGAAGATTATCCTTTTTCCACAATTTCTCCCCAACTCGGAATGATCAAATTTGACGATAAAGAGATCGTCATTGCGGACATTCCGGGCTTAATAGAAGACGCTCATATAGGAAAAGGCCTTGGAGATAAATTTCTCGCTCATGTCGAAAGATGTTCGGTAATATTGCACATCGTCGACGCTTCGCAAGACGATCCAATCTTAAATTATCATACGATTAGAAACGAGTTAAAACTTTACGACAATACGCTTTATAAAAAGCAGGAAATTATAGTCTTAAATAAATCTGATATAACTGATAAAGACAAAATGGAAAAAACGAAAAATCACCTAGAAAAGAAAACAAAACAAAAAGTCTTTATAATATCGGCAATTACTAAAAACGGCTGTAAAGACTTAATAAACTACGCCGCAACGTTCGTTAATAAAAATAACGAATGGTAATTTTAACGCCTTGCTTAATATTGAGGTAATAAAAGTTTTGACGATTAAGGAAACAAATTCGCATAACGAAACTTTCTCCAGCTTTAATCTTTTTGTTCAGATAAGGATATGAAGAAAAATTAAGCTACTTTAACGTATTATCTGGATTTTCTTGATCTTTTGCCTAAAATAATGTTGTCAATAACGGAAGGAACGTTAGATTGAGAGGGTCCGCCTTTAATGTGTTCGGAAAGGGCTTTGCCGATATCAATATCAGCCTGAGGGGCGTTGTAAACGTTGCAGGCAGTTAATAATTGTTTAGGAAGAGGCAAACCCTGAAAGCTTATTGTCTTCGGGAGTTCTTTTGTCTTCAAGAATGGATTTTCCAAGGGAATCAATATTTCGGTTATCGTCTGCCAAGATGAGTTTTAGTTTTAAATAAAATGTATTAATATTTTACTAATTCTTGTACAGAAATACTACTATCGTTATAAACAGAGATATGAAAAACAATCTCTTTTGACCTTCCTTGGTTGCAAGCATTATTAATACCAACTGTAGTGCCCAAATCCCTATCCCTATAGCTGTCGGTATTAAGACTATACACCCTAATATCTCTAGAAAACTCATATTAACCTTCCTTTATAGACAACATTTTCAATAACAGGGTAGCTCCGGCCATTCCTAGCCTTACCACTGTTGGTAATAAGGCGATAGCCCCTAATATTATTAAAGTCTTATTTAGAAATGTATTCATGTCTGCAGTATCTTTCTTTCTACTGTTGCAGAGGTTTCTTTTTTCTTTTCCAAATATAAAGAGGCGAAATCGACTGGCTCGATCAGCAATGGAGGATATCCTCCGGATTTAGTGACGTTGGCTACAATTTCCCTAGCAAACGGGAACATTAAAAACGGACAATGGACTAGCAAAATCGATTCCAAAACTTCCTGTTGAAGATCCGGAGAAACGGAAACAAGCGAAGCGTAAACTAACTCTAAAACAAAAATAGCTTCCTCTCCAATTTTTGATTTTGTCGTTATGGTCATAGAAGCTTCGTAATTATTATTCGCCAGTTTTGCAACTCCTGTCTCGACATTAACCGAGACTTGTGGTTGCGTTTGATTTTCGCTATATTTTATTAGAAAATTTGGATTTTCGAACGATAAATCCTTTATATACTGATCATGTATATAAAATGGATACTGAGCCCCTGCATTTTGATCCTTCATATCGGCCATATTAAATCTCCAAAATAAATTAATTTCCCAGTTTAGATTTTACTACTTTTTTAATAGCAAGAGCTTTTTCTCCAAGTTTGCAATCGCAAGCGTTTAAAAGAAACTTATCCAATCCGCCTTTAGCCTCGACGCAACGAAGTCCATTCGCGCTAACTCTGAGCTGAACAGAATGGCCGAGAGCCTCGCTCACGAACGAAACATTTTGCAAATTAGGTAAGAATCTTTTGGATGATTTATTGTTAGCGTGACTAACATTGTTTCCATACATAACAGCTTTTCCCGTCAACTCGCACTTTCTAGACATAAATCCTAATAGAAAAACTAAAATAACTTCTTCTATTATACGAACTGCCAACACGAATGTCAACTAAAGCGGTATTGAAACTCAGAAAACAGCTTTTTAATAAAAACAAAAAAAAGGTTATAGAGTAAAGGGAAAAGAAATGAAGTTTATGAAAGTGACGACGGTAGTTACC
>JAITTR010000019.1 GCA_031286725.1 Holosporales bacterium
ATATTCCGAATTTCGAAACGGTTTCTTTAGGAATTTTTGTTAACGTTGGCTCCGTGAACGAAAATAGCGATCAGTTAGGCATTTCTCACTTTGTTGAGCATATGGCGTTTAAAGGAACGAAAAAGAGAACCGCTCTTCAGATTTCTTCGGAAATAGAATCCGTGGGAGGCTATATTAATGCGTATACGGGCAAGGAAGTTACTGCATTTTACGTTAAGGTTTTAAAAGAAAACGTAGAATTGGCCATAGACATAGTTTCCGATATCGTTCAGAATTCAATATTTGCCCAATCCGAGTTTGAAAAAGAAAAGGGCGTGATAATACAAGAAATCAAACAGCTTCACGACGCTCCCGACGATTTTGTTTTCGATATGTTTCAAGCAAAATGTTTTGAAGGGGAAAAGCTGGGAACTCAAATATTAGGAACCGAGGAGAGCGTGAATTTGTTGACTCCATCTGATTTGTCTAGTTATATAAAGGACAATTATTCTACGGACAAGATGATTTTTTGCGCAAGCGGCAAAGTCGAGCAAGACGAGTTTTTAAATCTAAGCGAAAAATATATGAATAAAATGTCTTCGTTTAAAACTGAAACTCCAATAAACCAAAAATATAAGGGCGGATTTATTTTTAAGAAAAAAGAGTTAGAGCAAACTCATTTAATTCTGGGGTTTGAAGGCCTAAGTCATACGAACGAAGACAAATTTAGCTTATTCGCCTTATCGACTATTCTCGGCGGAGGAATGTCTTCTAGATTATTTCAAGAGGCTAGAGAAAAAAGGGGATTAGTTTATTCTATTTTTTCTTTTACTTCAAATTATAGAGATACTGGCGTTTTTGGAACATATGCCGCATGCGCTGACAGTAAAGCTAAAGAAGTTATTGATATAACGAGAAATGAATTTGCAAAAATAATAGAAGATTTAACTGAAGAGGAATTAAAAAAAGCCAAAACCCAAATAAAAGCTTCGTTATTAATGGGGCTAGAAAGCTCTTCGGCTAGAATGGAAAGACTGGCTAATCAATTTCTTCTCCAAGGCCGATTTTTAACCCCGTCAGATCTTTCTAAAATGATTGACGCTGTCAGCAGAGATTCAATAATAGCTTTGGCAAAGAAGATATTCTCGGCAAATCCGACATTGGCGGTAATTGGCGCTGGAAAAGATATTGATAAATTATACGATGACTTTAATTAAGCCATTTATCGCCCTGACTATGTTTTTATACGGATGCTCAGGAGTCAAAACCCCAGCCGGGCCTATCTGCGTTTCTTGTAAACCGTATTGCGTTAGAGGTTCTTGGCACTATCCTCAAACGTATTACGAGTACGATGAAACGGGTCTTGCCTCGTGGTATGGCGACGATTTTCACGGAAAAGCGAAAGCTACCGGAGAGAAATTTAATAAATTAGCGATGACTGCCGCTCATAAAACTTTGCCGATTCCGTCGGTTGTAAAAGTTACTAATTTGAGAAGCGGGAAATCCGTAGTTGTCGTCGTCGACGACCGAGGCCCCTTTTGCTATAAGGGGAGAATAATAGACCTTTCTTATAGCGCGGCAAAAGTTTTAGATTTGCATCGTTACAAACCTTCCCCTGTGCGAGTTCAGACTTTGGTTAGCGACAGCTTAAAATTATCGTATTACATATCGCAGCATTGTAAGAGAAGAAAAGACCCTTTTGGCAGATCTTGGTCTCAATTATATTTTCAGGAAATTGCCGGCGTAAAATTGCCAGTTTATAAAGGCAATATTGAAAAAACTGTCGTAAGACCAAAACATGTTGCGGTAAACCTCTCTAGAAGGAAGTATAATAGCCTTGGATCTTACCTTAATAGTCGGAATATTTAGTGTTTGCTCATAAGAATTTAGTCCCCGCAAGAGAACTTCTTGTTCAAGCTTTAAAAGAAAAGAAAGCTATAGGGGCTTTTAACTTTTCAAACATGGAAACTGTTCAAGCGATAGTATCCGCCGCGAACGAAATTAACTCTCCGATAATTTTACAGGCATCCGAATCCGCTATAAAATATATGGGTATGGAATATCTCGTCGCCATTGTGTCTGCCGCATGCGAAAAATCAAGCGTCGTCTTGGCTCTTCATCTCGATCATGGGAAAGACTTTGAAATTTGTAAAAAGTGTATAGATTCCGGCTTTTCCTCGGTTATGATAGATAAAAGTTCGTTAAGTTTCGAAGAAAATGCCGAAAAAACTAAAGAAGTCGTCGATTACGCAAAAAGATTCGGAGTTTCCGTTGAGGCAGAGTTAGGAACGTTGGCGGGGGTTGAGGACGAAGTAAACGTAAATTCAAAAGACGCCTTCTATACGGCTCCAGGCGCCGCATTAAATTTTGCCGATTTAACCGGCATAGATAGCTTAGCTATCGCGATAGGAACTAGCCATGGGCCGAATAAAGGAAAACGGGGCAATCCAAAGCTTGATATTGAAAGATTAAAAGAAATAAAGAAAAAAGTTGGAGAGTTGCCGTTAGTTCTTCACGGAGCTTCTTCAGTTTATTCTGAAGAAGTAGAAAAAGCTAATGAATATGGAGCTGATATTCAAAATGCTTTTGGAATAACCGACGAAGACATTAAAGAATCAATAAAAAACGGCATAGCTAAAATAAATGTTGACACGGATATTCGAATCGCATTTCTCTCAGGCATAAGACAAAGCCTTATGGAAAATCCTTCGTCAATAGATATAAGAAAATACCTAGCCTTTGCTAGAGAACTCGCTAAAAATATAACGCTTAGAAAATTAAAAACCTTTGTTAAATAATGAACTTTAGTATATGCGTCAAAGTTTAAGACGGCATAACAACAACGTTTGCAGCTCCTTGAAACCGTCCGTCTTCTTTTCTTCCAAATCTTCGACTTGAGAAACGACTTGTTTTATAAGCCCGGCAGCTACCGTCGCATTATGAAATTCTTTCCTTTCTTTTAATTGTTATTAGCCGGCAATCCCTATTGAAAAACCAACAAGAGACAAATTCGTTTATCTTCTTGCTTTTGAGCTCCTAAAAAACTAAATTTCCTTTAGGGACGACTTGCCGACTTGAGCCGAAAGAAATCGGTATAATAGCATTTCCCAAATGGGAATTTATTTTGTCTCAACCCCGCCGAATTTGTTAATTTCAGGAATTAACGTAATGTTAAATAGATTATACGCTAAAGTTTGCTTTACCTAGATGACCGTAATAGCGGGAGCTAGGGATTAATTGGGATATTGAAAAAACGTTAATTTTTCAAAAGAACCCCCTTTCTCCTATAGTAATTTTATCACAATACGAATATTAAAGTGTAAAGTCTACTATATAACTATGCCCGTATAATAATATTGCTGTTTAGGCA
This sequence comes from Holosporales bacterium, assembly GCA_031286725.1. GTDB lineage: Bacteria > Pseudomonadota > Alphaproteobacteria > RUG11792 > RUG11792 > JAIRKP01. Next base: position 3,350 of record JAITTR010000019.1, read on the forward strand.
AATATACTTGGTTATATCTTTTAATTTAAGCAAAATTAATTGGAGGCTGCGTTTTGCTATTGCGAAACCAATAAAAGAGTTAGGAATTCCAGATTTACTATTTATGCCCGCTCTACACTCGAAGCGTAGAGCTTAAAAAAAGACGATATTGTTGCCAAGATATTGGAATATCGTTACTTTTGGGGGATAAAAATGTTCCACGTGGAACATTTTGTGATTTTCATTTAAAGAAAGTTAGATGATAAAACCCGATTTGTCAAGGTGGAGAGCGAAGCGGACCTTGACAAATCTCTAGGGCGGATATGGTATACTTGAAAAATACCATATCCGCCCCCTGGGTATTAAAGTTGTAATGTCGAACCTCTCAAAAAAGTTGTTTCCCTTTTTAAGTGAAGCCCGCCTCCGGAACAGTCGGAAAAGTCCCATGCTATTCCATTTGAAACATTGCGCTCCTTGCCAGCCCCAATTTTTAATTTAGAGCCGTTTCTTGCCATTATATTTCCTCCAAAAATTCCTTTTTCGCTTGAGATAGTAACATCAGCATTTGAGGTTAAAATAACCGGGGATTTAAATTCGCTGTTATCCCCTTTGATTTCAATGGTTTCTTTCATTTTTAAAGGTAAATTAACAAATCCTTCGGCATCGGAAGTTTTTGATCCTAAATTGGCCAAAACTTGAAGCTTACTGTCAGAGTTATTGCCAGTAATTGTTATTTTCTTGGGGGGAGTAACCGCGTTATTTGCCTCAAAGTCGCTTGGAGAGCAAGTTAAATCGAACAAAACGCTATCTTTATTTAATTTCCCACAGTTCGCTAAAAGTGGCTTACTCAAATCGTCTACGATGGTTTTTTCAGACATTCCTTCGCCCATAGTTATACCTTCCTGTCGGAAGGGGATAGTTAAAACTACAAAGCCAGAACTTTTATTTACTGTAGTGGGATATTGAGGTTCATAATCTGTTCCTTTTTCTTCAAAGCCTAAACGATTTTCAAGGGTTCCATTTCCTGATATATTACCGTAGTCCCTGCCTGTTATTCGTCCATAATTGCGAACTGTTCCGTCTAACCTTAAAGTTCCGCCATTTCCCATTCTAGAAAAGGCTTGCGGTTCGCAGAAAATAGTTATAGTAGCCAGAATGCTTAAGGTTGAAATTGCTTTTTTCATGTTACCTCCTTAGATAAAATTAATTTTGCGTTAATCTCTAATATTTAAAGTATAGTATAAGTATTAATAATTTATTAAATAAGTAAAAATAGTTTTATGTTAAGCAAAATGGTATTGTAACCTGCATAAAGAGTAATAAACTATCGTTGAGCAAGAAATATAATTTTCCACAATATTATTTGCGTACAGAAAAGAGGATATAGTAGTAAAGACTATGTCCTCGCTTTAACAAATCAGTTGCTGTAAACGGTGTGGTTACTTTGCTAAAAGGAGACGTTTTATCAATTTAATAGCCAAGGAAGCGAAGGAGACTTGAGCAAGGTTCGGCGCTTACTTCAGTCTCCTTTAATATTATTCCTTAATGTATATCAAAGTTATATTTATCTCCTCCTCCCTCTCTCTTTTTGCTTTCAGCGCCACCCCCACCGTGTCCCTTAGTCTTGCCGTCAGATTCAGATGCTGCTTCGGCGTCTGGTCCAGGCGTCGTAGTCCTAAATTTACTAGAAACCCAAGTTCCCAAAGCAGATAGTCCTCTATAGATAGCCTTTCCTGTGTTAGCCAATATGTCTAAAGCGCGATCTCCTAATTTGCTATCTAAGAAACCGTGCGCTATGGCAAAGCCTATTTCTCTACTTTCTTGTGCTGATGACAATTCCCTCAATCGTGGAGCGTCAGTTGCTAGCATAGTTATACTTTCGTACAACATGTGATTAGTTGGAATCTCGTTAGCGAAACGTTTGGGACCTACAAGGCTGCGGTCAGGGCCCCCATGGCGTCCCTCGGCGGCAAAAGAGTTTGCGCTTATTATTGCCAAGCTTATCAAAGCTATTGTATTTGTTTTCTTATTCATTTTTCCTCCATAAAAATCATACTATTCTATACTTTTGAGGAGATTTTCCTCAATCTCCAGTATTAGAATAGCAAACGAAAATTAAAAAAGAGTTAATACTTTTATTTTTTATGTTTTTTAACGAATTATATTTTCAAGCGAAAATATTTATTCAATTTTAATTTTGATTATAGCTTCTCTTTCTAAGGGTTGAAAAACGACAAAGAGCGAAGCCATACCGGCTCTCTTAATTATCTCCGGTTTTGAGAAAGAATGCGGAAGAAGCCGCGATGAATTGAACTCTCCAAAGTCTTTGAGGCAATAGGCCGCTTGCTTATATAACCGCGCTAAACATATTAATTTTTCAACGCTCCTAGTTCTTATTCGCAACTAAAGCAAATTTTATAATATAGTATAAAACTTCAAAAAGTTAACGGATTATTAACTTTTGGGATATACGATAAAAATATACGAATATAAATAATGTGGAGAAATGATATGAACTTTTGCCGCAAATCGCTTTTAATGTTGCTCTCCTTAATCTCGTTATGTTTTGCCGCTCAACAACAATCTTTAGAAAAAGGGCAAATTTTCGCTCATGAACGAAAACTTATACGCGAGATTCAGAAAATGTCTCTCGCTACCATTGGGACTATGGCAGGAATGATAGCTCCCTCTTTGAATGTATTGCTTTCGCAGATAAAGTATATTACGGACAATTTTGTAGTTATGAGGCTTCCAGACGGAACGACTAAATTATATTCAATGGGCGAGCTGAACGCGAACCGGACTTTTAAAAATTTGCTTAGCGTAGAGGATATTTTGCGACTTCCTGAAAAGACAATAGAATATATTATAGCGTTAGGAAAACATATGGCTATGACGCCGCCGCAAATTCCCCGATAAAAAATGTTTCTTATAAAATCGAAGATCTATTACAAGTTTTTATATCGTTCTTGAACTCTTCATTTGTTGAAACCAAAATGCGGGTATTTTGGGAACATCTTCGCTATAGTATTGCCAACCGTTGTCGTAAATTAACCGCAGGATCTTTTTCTTCTTAACGTTTCCTTTTATATACTGTCTTGTATGCGGGCGTTAATCTAGAGCGCGTAGGAGCTTAATCTTTTTATTCTGCGGAAAGCTCCATCTTTTCTTTTTGGAGCAAAAGAAAAGATATGGTATAATAAAAAAGTCAGTTTATGACTATGGCGATAAACGATTCGCGCAATAGGCTTAATGGACCAGGGGGCGGTACCCTGCGTCTCCGCCAATTTTTATGGGGACGAAATAGGTTCGACATTTGGCAGTAAAGGCGTTTTCTTTCGTTCGGCATTGTTCCGCCGTTATCGGGCTAATTTTAATAGATGCCAATCTTAATAGAAAAGGCAGAGGTCGCGTAGCAAACCGTCAAAGTGAAGCTGCTGCATTGAAAGTTGCTTAATAGCCTTATTGGTTGTTAAGCCTTTTAGTTCTTGCTATTTTTAAATAAATAGTAGCGATCCGCGGTCTGGGGGAAACCGAGCAACAGAATTCCCCCGTTATCGAAGTTTTTGGCGAGGCGATATGGCGAATAAAATTGATTATGATAAAATAACCCAACGGGCGAGGGTTTCCATAGTAAAAGATATAATAAAACATATCGGAATAAACGGCCTTGGAGGAAAACAGCATCTTTATATTACTTTTTTATTAAATCATCCCGATTCTGTTGTTTCGGAGTATTTAAAAGAAGAATTTGACGATGAAATGACGATAGTTATTCAGTATGAATTTTGGGATTTAAAATCCGATAATCATGGATTTTCGGTAAGCTTAGCTTTTGATTATGGAGACGAAAAAATATACGTTCCTTTCTCGGCGATTTCAAATATAAATGATCCCTCGGAGGATTTTTATCTAGATCTTGTTCCGGATTTATCCGACATAAAAAAATCTCCAAGCTTTAACGCGGAATCATCAAAATCTGACGGAAACATTATTTCTTTAGATTTATTCAGAAAAGACAAATAGCGGTGTTGCAAAATTATTATAAAAAGAAAATAAAACAAATTTTAGGTTCCGATATAATAAAAACATATGATAATTTTGGTCAGTTTTATATCACTATAAACTCGAAAAATATCTTACGAATCGTGTCAATCTTGAACGCTAATAGCGAATTAGCCTTTTCTTCTCTCACAGATTACTTTGCTGCGGATTTTATTCAAATTAACAAAACGTTTGCCATATATTATCAGCTTGTGAGCTATAACTTGAAAAGTTCCCTTTTTATAACGACGGATATTTTAGAAGGAGAAATTATGCAAAGTATAAGCTTATTATTTGAGAATGCTAATTGGTTCGAGAGGGAAATATTTGATATGTTCGGCATACAATTTAACAATCATCCGGATATGCGGCGTTTGCTCAATCGCCCAGATTTTCCAAGTTTTCCGTTGAGAAAAGACTTCGTCTTCCCAAATTATGCATAAAGCCTCCAACCGCTCATAGTCCCTACGAAAATTTCAGGAGGCAAAAAAGTTTTCGCGGCGGAGGGGGACAGTAGGGTATCCTAAAGATATAGGCGGGAAGTTTTGAATATTCTCTATAATCAATCTTTATTTAAAAGGAGAAAATACAATGATTTATGTAGAGAAAGAAATACCTATTTATAAAATTATACTGAGCATGTTGCTTTCGGGTTACTATAAGGCCCCCAATCAGGCTGTTATGCCTGATTGGGGATGAGAGGCGACTCGCCAGCTTCGCTGGCCACCCGCCCGCCCCGAGCCGCCGCCTATTTCTATAAAATTAGTTTAGAATAAGCGCTATCATTCACTTTATATAATAATTTGGAAGACGGGCTTGTAAAGCGGATAAGAAGCATAAATCCGAAAATTTGGAGCTATATGTCCTGTATATAGACCTTTATTCTATATGTTAGATTATGCTGAAGTTTACCTAAAGAAGATAAGCTTTATACTTGAGAATAAAAATATATATGCGATTGCGAAGTTAGGCGTAGGCAGACCCGATTTGTCAAGGTGGA
>JAITTR010000045.1 GCA_031286725.1 Holosporales bacterium
AAAAATACTTACTCGCCCAACTGAAGTTAAGTATAGGAGAGGCTTTCGCTTTTCTTTAACTTAACAAACTATTAGTGAGCGTTTGCCGTTCCAAGAACTTGGGTATAGTCAAACTCATAACAATACGTTCCAACTTTGGTTAGATTAACCGTACCTTTCGCTTCGTCAAATCCATAACTGTGCCTAATAATTCTTACCTTTGCAAAAGCGAAAGAAAAGACTGCTAGGTGAACGTAACTTGTCGGATCGACAAATTTTAAGAAACAGCCGGTATATTCCGTGACTTGAACAATTTTCGGCTTATTTGTATTATCTGTCGTCAAAAACGCAAGGGTACACTCGGTAACTTTGTCTAACGAACCTTCGTGAAGCTTTTTTATTAACTGCGGAACTACCATATTCTGAGGTATACATCCCCAAAAATCCGAAGCTCTAGCGGAGCCGGGCCTATGAATATTTTGAGATCTTATAGATAAAACGGAACTTTCGAAATGATTAGAACAAGCCAATAATTCTATACAATTCGAGCCATCCGAACCGATAACGCCTTCCATAGGGGTAACTTGTATATTGTTGTCGGTGGTTAATTCCGCGCCAAAATTTATTATTTTAGTAGGCGTCGTAGTTCCTTGTTCATATTCTCTTTGAACCCTATCTATATCGAACGGACATCCGTTGGACATAGGAATAGTCCCGTCATATCCCGCTCCATAACTTCTCATAAAGGCCATATTTTATCCAAACTAAATAAAGTCTTACAATAAGATTATATTTTAAGAAAGTTAATTTTTAGTAAATTCCGGTAATTTTCTGAACGAGATAATAGACTGCTCTCTGAAGATTTGTTAAGGTCAGCGCGAAATAAAAAGCATGTTATTTTGAATAGCCTCGTTTGATATAACGGGTGAATAGGAGTTTGTATAAGGCTTCAAATACATAATTTTTTTGTTTGCAATCCGTATTTATATAGATTAAATGATTAGATTCTAGAAATTATCGTAAACGGTTAATTTAAAATAACCTACCGGGAAAAGATAAGTTCTATTTCACCTAAAAGAAATGGCAAGGGTAGAAAGATTTACGTAAAACGTTAATGATTTTTTAATAAATTTGTATAATTTTCTTGCGACTTTTTATAAAATTATAACCAGAAATTATAAATAAATATAATATTGAGAATTTATGTCAAGTATGCGTGAAAGAATTTTTCCTATACCTCTTAGCATAAATTGGCATGAAGGGATGCTTTTATCTCAGCATCATTTCCAACAAAATGATTTAAGAAATTTTCATATTCTTGCTCGTCAAATTAGACTATTAGTATCGAATCACTATGGAGTGTGTCATTTAAGGACAGATAACGTAGCTTTGACGGATGGCATATATAGAATAGAAGAAATAGAGGCAGTTTTTCCAGACGGACTTATTTTTAGTTTTTTTCCTAACAAAATAAAGAATTTAAAGCCCTTAGGAATAAATATCTCGAATAAGATAGAAGATAAGTCAGCAGACATAGTTATTTTCTTAGCGATTGCCGAAAGTCTAGAAAATGTTTCCCCAATTATCGGAAATCCGCCAAGATTTTACTCTATTGAGGGAGAAGAAGTTCAAGATGAAAATATATCTGATAACTCCGTCAAAATTCCAAGATTGTTTCCGAACGCTTTTTTGCATATTGGGAATACGTTACCGGAGTTTTGCATTGGCTTCCCATTGCAAAAAATCGTCATAGTCGACGGAGTCTACAAAATAAAAAACTGGACTCCTCCTTGTTTTTTTATTGAAAGGCACTTTCCTCTTTGGAAGAAATGTTCGAACTTGGCAATCTCAATAAGAGAAAAGGCGACCTTTTTAGCGGAAAAATTAAAAAATTTAACAAGCGAAAGCTCTCTTAGTGATACGGAAAAAATGTTATGCCAGTTAGTTCAAATTTTGCCGGGATTTGAGGCGTTAGTTTATAGCAACGAAATTCGGCCTTATGAGTTGTATCAAAAATTGGCGGATGTCTTGGGGGCTATGTCGGCTCTTATACCGACAGATATCGTTCCCGTTATGCAGCCTTATAATCATAACGATATAGACGATTGTTTATATCCCGTTATATCTTTAATAGAACATTATTTATCAACAATAGAACGAGGATTTTCTATTATTCCATTTAAGAAAAAAGAAAGATTCTTCTATCATTATTTATCTTTAGACGAAATTAATTCTTGTAAGAATGGGAAAATATACGTCGGACTTAGAGGAGATAAAGAAACTAACTTATCTGACATTGAACTTTGGATGAATAATTCTGTAATAGTTTCAGATTTTGCCGTGGAAAATGTAAGAATAAAAAGAATAAAAGGAACAAAAAGATCTTTATTGCCATTCGAAATAGTTTCTAAAATACTTCCTGGGAGAGGAATAGTTATGTTTGAAATAGAGATAGACAAAAGTTTCATAAAAGGCGAGCAGAATATACATATATTTAATCCTGGAAATTATTCGGGACTCCAACCTACAGAAATAATTTTCTACTTACCTAGAAACAAAGGGGGAAGATGAAACTTAACGCTAGCGAGAGCTCTGTAATTCAAGGATTTCAACTATTTTATTATGATCTTTTGAGACAAAAGGAAAAAGCGTTGAGTCTTTATTTTTCTAATGATTTATCCTCAGATCCGCCTTTAGCGACCGAAAACGAGAAAACGGAAAATTTGGAAAAACAAAACGAAATAGAAGGATCCATAGTAGCTATTCAAAAAAAGTTAATATCTGTCATAGAAAATTCGGTGGAAGCCATGCTTATAAGATCAAGAATAACGAATAAAATGGCCGAGAATGCGAAATATATTATGACGACGCTTGCCGACGAGATTTTTATTAATTTAAGGTGGGAAGGAGCGGGATTTTGGAGATTTTCGCTTCTCGAAAAACAAATTTTTCAATCAGAAGTCGCCGGAGATAAATTTTTTAGCATGTTAGACGAAGTAATGGGAAATATGTATTCTGTATCCGAGGAAATGGCGTTTTTGTATCTTATGGCTTTAAGCTTGGGGTTTAAAGGAAGATACAGAGATATTGAAAACGCAAACGAGCATATTTCTTGGTATAAAGAAAGGCTTTACTCTCTGCTTCACGATAAACCCTCAAGATTATTTTATCCGGGAAGAAGTCATTTAATAAATTCTTGTTATGAGTACGCTTATACTGAAAACAACGATTCGCTTCTTCCAGATATAAAATTCTGGACGTGGAGCGCGATTGCCATAATAACGATTTACATAGTTGTCTCGTATTGCGTTTGGCATACCATAACAAGCGATATAAGCGATGTTCTTCATAAAATTTATGAACAAACAAGGCAAGGTCCGTTGATATGAATTTTGGGTTTCTTGGTCAGCTCATAAGCAACATATCCGACGGAATAAAAGGAGGAGCTACAGCTCTTCCCGTCATGATTGGGGTTGTTTTAGCCGTAGCGTTTATCGCTATGCTTTTTGTTACGATTTTCACGCTAATCTCAATAAAACGAGCGGAATTAAAGTCCAAAAAGATTATTGACCTTCCTCCCTCCGCAATGCAAGGTGAAAAAGGAGGAGAGATTCCGAATAATCCAGACGCGACAACCCCTTGGCCAGTTGGAGAGTGGCTTAATAAATACTTGATAAAAAAAGGATATATAAGCGTAAACAACATCGTCAGATCATTTTTTAAAGCCATGGATTTTTTAAAAGAATCTTTAGGAACGGGTTATAAATACAAACTTCCATGGTATATAATCGTCGGAACCGAAGGATCTGGAAAATCTTCTTTATTAAGCGGGTTTACGCAAGAGGAAATATTTGACGACGAAAAAGAAGAGGCCGCCTGCGCATGGTGGTTTTTGAAAAATGGAGTCGTTCTAGACGTAAAAGGAAATGCATTAATTCTCAAAAAAGGATATAATGCCGACGAAAAAAGCTGGGGAATTATTCTAAATATGCTTTCGAGATATAGAACCGAAAAGCCTTTAAACGGGATAATATTAACTATTCCCGCGGACGAGTTATATGGAAAAAATAAGTTTAGCTTAGACGATATCAAGAAAAGAGCCCAATTTATCGCGAAAAAATTAAGTTTTGCCCAAAATTATCTAGGCTTAAAATTGCCCGTTTATATAGTCGTTACCAAGACCGATATAATCCCTGGCTTTCAAAGTTTTTGTTCGGAAATCCCTGTTAAAAATAGAGCCAACATGCTAGGATGGTCCTCTCCATATTCGCTCGATACTGTCTATCGCTCGAAAATATTAGAGGAAGGGTTTAATTCGTTTGAAAATGAATTAAACGAGCTTAGGATGGAAATATTCTCCGAAAGCTCAATAATAACGACAAGGGACGGCGTTTTTGTTTTTCCAAGCGAATTGCTGTCAATAAAAGAATCTTTAAGTTGTTATATAGACGCCATATTTAAGTCTTCTTCTGTTGACGAAAGATTTTATTTTCGAGGATTTTATTTTACTGGAGATAGTAAAATGGTTCCGCTGTTACAATTTGACAACAAGTCTTCGCCAGAGACTATGGCGATTTTAGGAACTCCGGACGCTGATATAAACGAGGCGGGAAATTTAACGGCTTCGTTTCGAAACGAAGAATTTGCCGTTAAAAAAATATTCTTTTTTGAGGATTTGTTATTAAAAAAGATTTTCATAGAAGACGGCATAGCGTCTCCTATGAGATCTAAAGTATATCAATCTAATAAATCAATTTTTATAACGAAAGTTTCCGCAGCAGCATTTGTTGCAATTGGAAGTTATGGGCTATTTAACGCTAAGGATAAATTAAATCAAAATAAAGAAAATCTTTATCCTTCTTTATTTAAAATTTCTTCTATCATAAAAAACGCAAACGATTTAACTTTGAAAAACTTAGAAGATGATGGCAACGAAATATTAAGAGAATGCTCTGGTCAACTTTTGTTAATGATGCGTCAATTAAATAGCTCTAGATTCGCTTCATTATTCGTTCCAGCCTCTTGGTTCAGCTCCATAAATAAAGACCTAACGGAAACTCTGAGAATTTCGTATCAAAGGGTAGTCGTTAGGACGATTTATATGAATTTGATATTAAAAGCGAGATCTCTCCTTAATATGAAGCCTGTCCATGAGTCTTTAGATATTTCCGAGGTTCTAAACCCTAGCAAGAGCAAAGAATATGGGTTATTAAAAGGATACGTTTTGGAGTTAACAGAACTCCAAAAATACGTTAAAAAATTCGATTCCTTAAGAACTTCCGGGGATCCGAAAGACTTAAACGATTTAATTGAATATACTTTTCAAGGTTCTCTTCCAAAGGAATTCTTGGATAATTATCAGCAATTTAGATCTATTCTAATGAATACTCCGTTCCCGCCAATAGATTTAAGTCCTTATAAAAAGATCGCTTATGACGTATTAATAAATCTGTTTCAAAATTATTTGGATACTATATTTACTACGAGAGCAGAAAATAGCGTAATATCTACGTTGAACAGATTTATAAATAGCCTGACTAGACAAGATTTAAAAGAAGCGTCCGATTTCTCAAAGATAATAGACTTTTCGAAAAAGTTAACCGCGGTTTGTAAAGAGTTAGGAAAAGAAGGAGAAACTTGGCTTGACAAAGATATCTTCGAGCCGGATCAAGAATACGATTCGTTTTTAGACGGCGTCGAGATTCTTTTCGGAAAAGAAACCGCCCAAAAACTACTGGATATAACCGCGGTTAATTTTGGATATTTAAAAGCTAGACTCGAGGAGTTTAACAATATGTTGAAAGGAAACTCCGCATATCAATCTATTTCCAGGAAAACGCAAAGAGAGAAAACCTTTTCGTCAAGCGGAATATTTTTAATGGAAAAATGTCTTGCGTCGTTGTGTTCTTTCGCCTTTATGGAAAACCCGGGAGATTATCAATTAATAACGGACATTCCGGAAGGGAAAATGATTTTCTGGGATGATGAGTTGGTTCAATACGCTTATAAAATTGGGAAAAGTTTTGAACAATTTATGGCGACTTCTATAAAAGATTTTCCAAGAAATATGCAAGAAGGAATAACTCTTCTCGCGAAATCGAATATGTGTTCAGTTATCGCGGGCATAATCGCAAAATCTCAAAGTATAGTAGACTCCCCGGTTGGTATAACGGATGAATTAACTTCCGAAGAAATATTACAAAAACAAGTCGCAGAACTAAAAGGAGTTGCTCCTCGATTTGTTTCCTTGTTAAGAATACTTCGAGACGATAAGTTTAGTTTTGTTTTCGGAAATTTAAGAGCTGTTCTTAATAAAATAGCGTTTTCTCTTTTAAGCCATATAGACAAACTTTTAGAAAACCAAAAGCCGTATTACCCGAATAATTTAACGTTTAATTATTGGAACGGCGAACCGGGAGCAGGATTTCTTGCTTATTCCGCTTCCGATATGGAAGAGCTAACGCTGTATTTGCAATTGCAAAGAAAATTAATGACAAGATTAGCGATAGATTTCGCGGAAACTATAGTTGATTTTTTAAATTCTAGCGTTATATTTGATCAAAATTATGGAAACCGCGGACAATTGACAAAATGGACGAGGATTGTTGACAATGTCAAAGCCTTAAACAAAAAAGATCCAACGAATTCGATTAGTATTCTCGAAAAATTCATTAGCAGAACTCTGAGCGAATACGATCTTGACAACATAACCTCCAAAATCGCTAGAAAAGACTTAATCGGAGACTCGGGCGACTATTTTATGAATATTATAAAAGAAATAAAAAAAGGAATAATGATCAGAGCTGAAATTTTAATTAGAAAAAGAAATATAGCTAGATATAACTCCCTTAGAGATTATTATACGAAGCATTTGGAAAAAACCTATCCGTTTAGTAACTACGATAGGTCTCAAAGAACGGCAAAAGATGCGGATTTGGACGCCGTACGAGGATTTTTTAAGATGTATGACGAATTTGGCGGAACTCCAGAAGCTATCTTGGATCAAATCTATCAACTTGGGGGAGAGGCAACTAAATGCTATGAATTTTTACAAAACATACATGATATACGAGTATTTTTCTCTGATTTTTTCGAACATGATTACGAATCTATGAAGGTTGGAATAGAAATTAATTTTAACGTAAACAAAAGAGGAGAAACAAATACAGATTATCTAGTAGATAAAGTGTTTAAGCCTAATAACGAAGCTAATATAGAACCAATAATGCAAGATAAAAGCTCAGTTTGGTATTTTGGCGAACCAATTGAGATATGCTTCAGATGGGCGAATGATGACGCTCAATCTCCCAAACCTGTCTACGATCCTAACGATCCGGACATAATAATTGACGATTCTTCCGTAAAAATCCAATGCGTAGGAAATTGGTCTATTCTGAGATTTCTCCAAAAATATAGAGCCGAAGCAACAAATGCCGATCGTTCTTCGCCAAATCAAACTACGTTATGTTTTAAAGTTCCTCTCAATAATAATAAATTAACGAAAATATACGTTGGAATAACTCCGTCTATTCCGAAAAAACCTGGCGATCCGGCTTTAACTACCGTAAAAGTTCCTAAAACCACGGATAAAATGCCAGAAATTCCAAGATCTGTAATGTCAGTTGTTGACGATGCTGTTTTGTCGACTAAGAATTTTCTTAATAATGGCGAAGCTGAAAATATTAATCTTGCGGAAGAAATGGAAAAGGATGAAGAAATTGCTGCTGATAAAGCTAAGTCGAAAAAAGAAAAAACGTCGCTTAGAAAAATTCAAAAAAACAAGCCAAAACCCTCACTCTCTCCTGAAAGAAAAGCGGTTATCGATATATTAGAATCCGACGAATCTCCAGCAATCTCCGAGGGCGATTCCGTTATCGAAATAACAAACGAACCTATCGAATAAAGTTTTTGGGAAAACTCTACGCTCAATTTCAAAAGAGTTTTATTAAAGTAAAGCTATCGAACTATTGCTAAATACTATAACTCTGCCTACTCCGGCTAGGTCTTTTTTTATTTCGACAGGAAATAGATTTTTGTTAATTTCTAGAATTTTTTCTTTTTGATCATATCCTATTTCAATAAAAATTAGGCTATCGGGATTTAAAAAACTTACGATTTTAGGAAGAATCTTTTTATAAGCGTCTATTCCGTCGACGCCGGCAAAAAGGGCTATTTCAGGATCGTACAGCGTTTCTTTATCGAGTTTGTAGCGTACGCTTACGTACGGCGGATTTGATAAAATTGCGTCGTATCTGTTTTTTATATTTGAAAACCAATCGCTTTTTATCATGCGACATCTATCGATTAATCTTAAGTTTATAGCGTTATATTTTGCGATATTCAAAGCTTTCTCGCTAATATCCGCAAAATCTGCGGTTATATTGGGATATAGTTTCAAAATAGTCAATCCCAAGCAACCTGTTCCGGCTCCTAAGTCAAGTATTCTCATAGATTTGTTCTTATCCGGAAAGTATTTTTTGAACAAATCTATGACCAATTCGGTTTCTGGTCTGGGATCGAGGGTTTCTTTTGAAGTCTTAAAATCTATTCCATAAAACTCCTTTTTGTTTATTATCTTAGCTATAGGCTCTCTTTTTCCACGTCTTCTAGTGTAATTTAAAATGGTGGCGTACTCTTTCTCGCTTAAAGAAAATGCCTTAGTTAAAAAAGCTTCGCTACTGGAAATATTTAATACATTAGATAATAATAAAAGAAAATCATGTTTTGATATCTTAAAATTTATCGATATATCGGATATTTCTTTTTGAGTTAAAACACGAGGGTTTTCTATAAGCATTTAACTATTATATCAAAATAAAGTATTCCACGTGGATATCTTTAGATAAGAATTTATTATTAATAGATAACTATAACTCTGCAATTGAATAGATGGCAAAGCTTTAGAACGTATTAAAAACTAAATATGTTCAGTATGAAAATTATGCAAGCGCCTTGGCGGCTATCGAATGGCCGATAAC
>JAITTR010000065.1 GCA_031286725.1 Holosporales bacterium
ACATAGAGCCAAATTCGCTTTGCAACTTGCTTCTTTTGCTTACCAAATTCCAATCTATCCCCCGCCTATATTCGTTTTTTAAATTTACCTCTATTATCTTAGCCTCTATTAAAACTTGACTAGATGCCGATTCTTTTACTTTTCGTATATAATCAGCAATTTGTCTTTGAGTTTTGGAATTAGCATAAACCGTTATTATTCCAGACTGTTTATTTATGGAATATTGATATTCTTCGTCAGTTTTATTCTGTAAGATTATTTTTATTCCATTTTCGATTTCTGCCCAAAAATCGTTCTTAGTCTTAACCGTAACTGAACTGTCTGACGAATGATTTGGATTTTTATTGTCGTTTTCTGTTGAATTTGAGGAAACTTCGGTGGCTATAGCTATTTTATTTTCTCCGTCTCTTGAAAAATTAAGAAATTGAAGAGCATAAATTTCGGTAAATGGCGAATCTGGGATTACTTTTATAAACCCGTTAGATATAGAATACCTTAAGTCGGCCATGTCGCATACAGCGTCTAAGATTTCAATAAAAGGCTTTTGTCGGGCTTGAAATATTATCTTTGAGTCTATCTTCGGATCAATTTGAAAATCTATATTAAGTTTTTTCGCCGTTTCACATAATACAGATTTTATAGATAATTTCTCGTTTAAAACCAACGATACATTTTGTTTTAGATTTTCGGGAATAAATATCTGGGGTTCCGGCGTATTATTTTGAATTGAGTTATCCTCCTCCTCTTCTATCGGATTGGTCATGTTTTTTATCGAACTCTCCGATAATCCCGCCGATAGATATTTTCTCTCTATCGCCTTATCGCACCCTACGACAATCAATACCAAAAAGCCTATTGTAGCGAGAAGCTTAACAGTCAAACGAATCACAAATATCCCTTATAATAACCTCAGTTTCAAATAAGAACGTCGAGAATCAATATGTAATTTAACAAAGCTGATCTTTGAAAAGTTCTCAAAAACAAATCCGAAATCGTATCCTATAATAATAGTATTGCAACAAAATCGCGTTAATAAAAACATAATGTTAAAATTTTGGGAATCGATAACAAATTGGTTGTTTCCGGAGAAATGTTTGCTTTGCGGATGCGAAATTTTTCAAAAAGGCGTATTTTGTCCAAAGTGCTTTCCCAAATTAACTTTTATAGATCATCCTATCTGCGAACGCTGTGGAAAACCCTTGGAGCTTGCAATTGACGGAATAGAGCTTTGCTTTCGCTGCGTCGACTCAAAAATAGAATTTGATTTTTGCAGATCTCTGCTTGTTTATGACGCGTATTCTAAGAAATTGGTTATGAAGATAAAAAAGCAAGCCGACTCTTTAATAGCGCAAAAATGTTGCTCAATAATTGCGGCGAAATATAAAACGAAAATTTTCGATACGGATTTTATAATTCCAACGCCTTCTCATTGGTCCAGGATTCTAAGAAGAGGATATAACCCGGCGACAATTATAGCTAAAGAGTTATCGAAAATCTTGAATATTCCAGTAAACGCCAACGTCTTGAAAAGGATAAGGAAAACGGAATATCAAAAGAACAAATCAATTTCGGAAAGAGAAGAAAACGTTAAAGGAGCGTTTTCTTGTCTACGAGATATCTCTGGGAAAAAAGTAATACTAGTAGACGACGTTTTTACTACCGGTGCTACCTTAAACGAGTGTTCTAAAATTTTAAAATCTTTCGGAGCAAAAGTAATCTATTGCATAACTATAGCCTCGACTAATGACGTCTTTCATAAAACTAATTCATAGCTTGATATTGTTTTTAGGGATGAGTTACATATACAAATAATTTTACGTAATTTATAATTAAATTTTAAGTATTTGAAAGTAAATGAAAGAAATTTCTTTGAATTTTGCATTAAAAATGTTAATCTATAAATAGATAGTAACAATTTTTATTGGGGAGTTCAAAAATGAACAAATTTTTGAAAAGCGGACTAGCGGCTATATCGCTAGCAATTTTTATAAATACTGCCAACGCCGCTGACGAAGCAAAGCTGGCTAATCCTTTCAATCCAGAAGAAATAATAAGGCCGGCGGGAGTATTCTTTGAAACAAGCCACATAAAGCCAACGGGAGATTGGTGGAGCAGAACGATTTCATCGCTGAGAGATAAAGATGTCGCATTAGAGTTTTTAACAAATTCGGCTTCTAGTATTGTTTTAGATCCAATTGAAAGAATGCAATTCTTAAAATTTGTTTCTTCTCAATCTGTAGCGGGTTCCCAAGCTGCGCATATGTGTCAAGATAGAATATTGGCATTCCTAGACGGGCGATTCAGATGCCTGCTGAGAGATGACGTTCCTCTACCAAAGTTTTTAGAGGAGTTTTCAGTTTTAATGGGAATTATGCCGCAAGGCGGCTTTGGAGAAGTGGCGTATAAGATTAAATCAAAATTCCACGAAGCGATTGATAGAATTGCATGAAAAACCTATAGGTAGGCTCTTAGCCTACCTCATTTTCCAACAGAACATAGATTTTGTTCTAAAAATCTTTTCCAAGTTCAAAGTTATTTAAAATCATCTCTAGCCTCCAATAATTTGCTTCAATTATTGCTTATGATATAATTAAGCGTCTCTTGGCTATCAGAAAAAAGTAAAATAGCAATCCGCAGAAAATCTATTTTGTTAGCGTTCATTTTAATTTCTCCGATTTTTGTATGCCATTGACCGCAATATTATTTGGCGACTTCTTGGGGAGATAACTATGAATACCCAAAGGAAATTAAAGATATTATCCAATTGCCTATTATGCAAAGCTTAAAAAGCGTAGATCAATCGGGGCCTGCGAGATATTTTGCTAAGTTCTCTAAATACGAACATTCTTAAAAATTCGGCGTTTCCACTGAAGAGCAGATTGCAGGAATTCTTCACGATTCGTCCCATACCGTATTTTCTCATGTTGGAGATTTTATTTTTGCTGAAAATATATCAGATTTTAATGAAAGCGGATACCAGGATTCTATACATGTCAAGTATCTTAAGGAAAAGAAAATTGATCCCGAAAATGAAGAATACAATACAACATACGCGCTAGAATCATTAACAAATGCAAGTAAAATAATTGACGCTATTTCATTTAAAGACGGGAAATGGTTCTTTTTCTGGTAAGCACACGGAATTATCTTTATATTTTACTCAAAACTTTTTAGGAACGAAGTGGGACGTTTCTTTAAATATGCATCTAGCAAATGCGATAAGAAGAGCCTTAAATTTAAAAATAATAACAAAATCCGATTTGTTTTTAACAGACACCGTAATAATGGATAAGCTAACAAAAAGTCAAGATCATATTATACAATTAAATTTACAACAATATAAGTGTCCAATAGAAAGAATTCCTAGGAAGACACATAAAACGGAATTTTTCAAGCCGAAATTTAGAGGCATAGATCTTCTTGATTATCTGAATTAGACTCAATATTTGAAAACTACTACGATTCCGTAAAAAAAGTGGAGCGAGAAAGAATTTTATATCGATATATTATTAGATAGATAGTATAATTTAGCATTATTTAATTCAGCTTGGATACGCTTTTATGAAAAAACAGGGCATAGCGGCGGCTATAAGCGATGCTCTCAATGATTTTTTCATTATTCAAAAAGATATAAATAAAGTGACGGGGCTATACCGTACGGTCGTATTGGAAGTTGAAACTGCCTTAATAAAACAAACTTATAAGCTTACTGGAAGAAATAAAAAACAAACCGCAAAAATACTTGGAATTAGTCGCAATACTTTAACCGCAAAAATGAAAATTTTGGGAATAAAAGATGCTAAACTTATTTAAGTTTGAAAAAACTCAACAACAAAATTTTTCGTTTATTTTTGCTATCATAATTTCAATATTCCTCTTAATCTGCGACGTCTTTGATTTTTCTTTTATCTCTATAATAAAAACAAAACTTGTCGAACAAACTTTAAATATAAAATGTTTCACCAATAAAATAATAGAATTTCCCAAAATATTGTTAGAATATATGCATATAAAAAAGGAAAATTCCGCGCTAAAAATGCAAATAGACGATTTGAAGACTAAAATTAACGTTCTTCAAAATACGGAATTTGAGCTTAAAGAGCTAAAACAATCTATCGGGTTAAAATATTCCTTTTCTAATTATAAATATATGGAAAAAGTTTTGGGATTCGACAAATCTCCCTACGAGTCGTTTATGATAATTTCCAAAACGAGCCCCATAACAACGACGGGGAAAATAGTAATCTCAAGCGACGGGTTAGTTGGCATTATAACGAACTATAATGATAAAATTGCTTTCGTAATGACAGTATGCGATCAAAAATTAAGCATTCCGGCAAAAACAGAAAAAGAAAGACTAATAATTTCCGGAATTTATAAAAATAAAATGAAATCAAAAGAAACTAAAAAAAATATAGAATCAACAAAATTAAACTTAAGTTTAGGAGAAATACTATATACGTCTGGCGAAGGAGGGTTTTTCCCCGCCAATATCCCTATAGCTAAAATAACGGAAATCCATCAGGACTCAAATAGCATATCCGCGACTCCTCTTTCCAATATAGCGGATGTAAGCTATGTTTGGATAATTTCTCCCGTTTCGGATTAAAAAAGTAAATCGCTCTTTTGAGCAATGCTTTTGTTGAGAGATTCACCGCAATTGACTTCTATGCTAAGGATGGCTTATAATTCGATGAGGGATGGATGGTCGAGCGGTTTAAGGCACCGGTCTTGAAAACCGGCAAGGAGGCAACTCCTTCGTGGGTTCAAATCCCACTCCATCCGCCAAATATTCAACTAAAAAATAGAGGCTTTTTAAAGTTAATTTTATTCGTAGGTATCCCACCATTTTATGAAAGTCTGATTATTGTTTTTTAGATAAACTTTTTGGCCAATCATTGGAATCAGGATTCGAAGATTCTTGTTATTTGAGAGTTTGCTAATCTTTTGAAGCGGTTCGTTCCACTTATGCGTTGCTAGGGAAAATTTAGCGACGTGGACTGGAAATAAAGCTTTAGCATTAAGGTCTTCCGCTGCCTTAAGAGTTTCTTTAGGACGCATATGGATACTTTGCCAGTTATCGTTGTATTGACCGTTTTCTAGAATAGCCAAATCAATCTGCCTAAACCTCTTTCCAAATTTTGAAAATCGCGTGTCGTAGCCTCCGTCTCCGCCAATGAATATCTTAAAAGTCAAAGGCGACTCAAGTAGAAACGATGCCCACAGAGTCTTATTTCTCAGAAATCCGCGACCTGAGAAATGTTTGGAAGAAAGACAATGTATTGTAAAACCATTGGAGAGCTCAACGCTCTCATTCCAATCCATTTCGATTATATTATTGTGTTCCCAACGCTCAAAATGAGCTCCAACTCCAAGCGGACAAATTACCTGTTTAAATTTCAGATTTTTCACAGTCTCATAGTCAAGATGATCCCAGTGATCATGCGTAATGATTAGGTAATCTATTTCTGGGATATCGGCCGGGTTGTAAACATTTGAGCCAGAAAAAGCTTTTGGGAAAAACGGAATTGGAGAAGAAATTTCACTGAAGACAGGATCAACCAATATTTTTATGCCTTCAATTTGAATAAAGTATGAAGAGTGACCAAACCAAATAAGCGCATCCTCTGACTCTTTCAAATTAATAATATCCGTTTTTATTGATGGGATAGAATTTACCTTCTTTTGACTTTTGAGGACATTGAAAAAAGCCTTAAGTAAGTTTAACGTTTTCGTAACATTTGACGTATCAAACAATGGAGCGGAGTTAACATTAT
>JAITTR010000077.1 GCA_031286725.1 Holosporales bacterium
TCTAATATAGTTATACCAAATAATATAGTATAATATGGTTTTATATATAACTAGTATGAAATACATGACTAAAACCAAGAAGATAACGGCCAGGTCTCCATTGAAGAGTGCAATAAAAGATAAAAAAAGCGTTTTATAAATAACGGAATTACTGTTGGCATATCCGGCAATATTCAAGCTGTTACATATCCCTGGGAAGAGCTGAAAGTTAGAGAAGATGTTGTTAAAGTGTTTAACGCTCGTCTCAGCGAGCCTCATTTCTTAAAATTAAAATACGTCTCTGAAAAACTTAGGCAAAGTAGTAATTCCATATGCGTGTCTTTTATAGAAGACTTTTTAGACACGGAGTTAAAAGAACTATAGACAACGCCTTCTCACGAGATAACTTGTCAAGTGCTACAATTTATTCCTCTTCAAAGCAGTTAAACATGCTAAAATATTTAAAGTACACCGTCTCGCTTAGCTTTCCGTCTATTTTTTAAAACCTTGCCATCAATTCGGATCTCCCCATTTCCAATGCAAACACTAGAATATCTTTGCCACAAGTGTCTTTTCCAGGCTGGTCTGTTCCGTACTTAGCTATGTTGTCCACTATTTGCATTACAAATGCCGTTTTTCCTAAAGACGATATGGTTCCAAAAGTATACAGCCCCTCGTATAAAACCTGTCTTCAAGTACATGGTCTAAATTCCCGAACCCAGTCAGTATCGCCTCAATGCTAGTGCTAGCGGTAACGCTGTTTTACAAACGCTTGCAAATACTCTCGAGCTTCTCTGCTTAGCACCTCCAAGGCTCTATCGTGTGCTTTTATTAGTTTCGTCTTTAAACCTTCGGCATCCCTTTTACTAGAGCTTTGTTTGCATCCTTAACGTTAGTGCTTTTACACTTCATATCCATCGTTAAGTTCTCAACTATATGAATAACTTCAGTTTCATCTAGTTCAGAGGCTAGCCTCTCAGACAGCTTTTTTGCACTGATCTTTCCAGATTCATCATTATCAAAGGCCACAATCAGCACTAAACTTAGCGGATTTAGTTTTGGCACTAGTGTCTTCGAGACTAGTACTTCTTAAGTACATTAATTAGCTTATCGATCCCGAATCCTCCTAGTGCTATAGCTTTGAATCCCAGCTGTTCAATACTGATCGCATCGAGTTGTCCTTCTGTAACAAATACCGGAGATTTGTTATTCTTATAGAGCTTTTGCACTAAATATAAGTTCTGAATTAGCATCTAACGATGGTGGCTTTGCAGTACTTTGAGCGTGCTATATAGTGGGAATTTTCAGCACTATAAGGAATGATTATTTCCTTAGTCTTTAGATTTTTGCCAAGATTAACTTGGTAAATCTTGCGTTGTAATAACGAGTGCCGGATATTTTTCTCGATTTATTAATAGTTGCAAAGATAGAGATTTTGTTTATGTCTTCTTAAAACTTCTTTAAAAAAGACTGATTAATTTGATATTTAATCCCAAATTTTATTAAAGGGGCGGATAGAACTCGTGCTAGAAGAAGGATACGTCTGGCTATAATTGAAAAAATTATAAACGGAAAGGCAAGCGATAGCAGCCGTTTCAGATTTTAGAATATTTTTTGAGAGAGGAAAAGGCGTCGTTTTTAGTTTTAGTCGTTCTTTTTCGCTTCCGGAAAACCCTCCTTCCGGTCCTATTATAAAACCGAATGTTTGTTTTTTAACTCAAGATCAGAAAACTGAGATTCTCTTTCTATACAAGAAAACCAAACGACTTTTGGAGGTAGATTTTCTAGGAAATTTACGATATTCAAAGGCGAATTAATTATAGGAATATCGATTCTTTCCGATTGTTCTGAAGCTGCGACGGCTATTGTCGTTAACTTTTCAATATTCAATTTCGAATTGGAATATTGACTTATTAGAGGATAAAATTTTGTAACTCCCAACTCTGTTCCTTTTTCTATTATTAATTTTGCTTTGTCGTTTTTGATAGAGCAGAATGCTAAATATAATGCCGGACTTTTTGAAAAATCTCTTAATAATTTTAGCTTTTTCCCAGAAGCGGATTTCTTTCCGACAGCAAGAACGGAACATAGCCACTCGCCATCGATTTTATTAAATGAAATAAACTCCTGACCTGTGGAAAATCGAAGAACGGAGAATAAATGATAAAATTGCTTTTGGGGAATTTCAAAAATGTTGTCAGATAAATTTTCTATATAAATTCTTGGGATGTGTCGAGCCAAATTTATTTTTCTTCTTTCCGTTTAATATCGTTTATAAATAACGCGGCTATAACGGCAAATATCATTGAGAGAGCTATGACTAGAAATGCGCTTCTATACATTGTTATATTATATATAGGCTCTCCTGAATCCGTCACAAGGCCGTTTCTGAAAAAATCCAATAATTTTCCAAGAAGAGATTGGAAGAGTATTCCGCTAGACATAATAAGCATATTCATAAATCCGGTTGACGTTCCCATAAATTCTTTTGGCACAAGAGCAGACGCTAAAGTAAATGTTAAGGTATTCGTTCCAGAGCAAACCCCGAGAATTAATATAAGCGATAAATACGAATAATATCCAATACTGTTGCTGTATATTGCGACGGTAAAGGTTACCAACATAAGCGCGGATGAAATTATAATTGTTTTTTTATAACTATTTATTTTTTCCGCGATTTTAGCCGTAAATATTCCCCCTAGGCCAAATCCAATGAAAATAAGCATAGACGAAATCGAGGCTTTTTCTGTCGAAATACCGTATCTTTGTTCCATGAAAGGTATTCCCCAAAGCTCCGCCATAGCGCTCAAAGGCAAATATGATATAGCTCCGTAAAACCCCGCTATCCAAGCTTTTGGATTTTTCGCTATTGCTTTCAATCCGCTAAGCAATTTTAGCTCCATAGTTTTATTTTCAGGAGATGGTTTTGGGTTTGGTCTAAAAAGTGTAGTTGCTATTAAAAGAATTACAACAATGGCTGATAAGATATATGTAGAGTTTCTCCACCCTATTTTCTCAACTAAAAATGCAACTGGACCGGTTCCGCATATTCCTCCCAAACATCCCA
>JAITTR010000005.1 GCA_031286725.1 Holosporales bacterium
ATATAAAAATTAGCGACTTGTTAATCTTTTGCATTATGCTATCCTATTTGTAGATTTTATGAAATCGCTCGAGTTTTTATAGTATGGGAATTGTTCTTTCCTCCGTCGCATTTATCTTCCTAATCTGCATTCTTGTTACGGTTCACGAGTTAGGACATTTAATAGTGGCTAGGGCGAACGGAGTTTTTGCCGAAGCTTTTTCAATTGGATTCGGACCTGTTTTATTTGAAAAAAAAGATAAACGCGGAACAAAATGGAGAGTCTCGTTAATCCCAGCTGGGGGATATGTTAAAATGTTTGGAGACGCAGACGTTTCCAGCGTAAAAGAAGCTATGCCAAGCGGATATACTGAAGAAGACATGGACCGAATGTCTCTTCATAGAAAAAAGCCTTGGCAAAAACTTTTAGTCGCAATTGCCGGCCCTATTTTTAATTTTATATTCGCGATATTTGTTTTAGTTTTTCTTTCTTTATCTAAAGGAATTCCCGAATATACTTCCGTTATATCCGTTGTTGGAGAGAATTCTCCAGCCTATATTTCAGGTCTTAGAGACGGAGACAAAGTCATAAAGGCGAACGATATCGAAATATTAAATTTTGATAATTTAAAAGAGCAGATAGCTTGTTCCTACGGAAAAGATTTAACTTTGGAAGTAAAGCGAGAGGATAAGATAGAAAAAATTCTAATAAAGATGTATAAAGAAGAAAATAACCAAATAGTTCCTATAAAAATGCTAGGAATATCTCCTTGCGAAACTATATATAAGACAACAGGAGTTATAAATGCTGTTACCTCTTCAGTTTATACAGTATACTCCTTAGCCGCAAACAATATTCAAGCGATTTTTCAAATAATAACAAATAAACTAAGCTCCAAAAGTGTTGGAGGAGTAATATCGATCTTTAAAATGGCTTCAAAAAGCGCGGAAGCCGGCTTTGTTTCTTTCGTTTGGATGTTAGCTTTTTTGTCTACTATCCTTGGAGCTATAAATCTTCTTCCAATCCCGGTGTTAGATGGGGGAACTGCAGTTCTTTCGACTATAGAATGGATAATTGGAAGGCCTCTTAATAAAAAATTAGTTGAGACGATATTTATGATAGGGTTTATAATTGTTGCAGGATTAATGCTTCTTGGAACTTGGAACGATTTGTCGAATTGTAAGTTTTTTGTTTGGTTGGAGAATTTATTCAAATGAAAATAAATAAATTATTATTATCTGGGGTTATAGCTTTAGTTTTTATTAATATATCGCTAGCCGAAATTATATCAAAAATAGAATTTGTTGGTTGTCAACGCGTCGAGCCGGAAACTATCGAGTCTTATCTTCCAATCCAAGCGGGAGAAGAATATACTCAAGACGCTGTTAACGAGGCTTTGAAATCCCTAAACGCAACAGAATTTTTTGAAGAAGTCAATATAGATATTAAGGGATCGACTTTGATTGTCAAAGTAAAAGAATATCCTATTATCAATAAAATATCTTTTGAAGGAAATTCAAAGCTTTCTGATAGAGATATTAACAACGCGGTTAGACTCAAGCCTAGAGAAGTTTTATCTCCGTCAAAAGTCAAAGAAATTCAGCAGGGTATGTTGGAAGCGTACAGAAAAATGGGAAGGTATAACGCTAGCGTAACTCCGAAGGTTATAAAGCTTGATAACAATAGAGTAAATCTCGTATTCGAAATAAACGAAGGCGTTGCGGCCGGTATTGGAAGAATAATATTTATTGGAAACAACAATTATTCCGCAAACGAACTTCGCGACGTTATATATTCAAAAGTCAAAAGATGGTACAGGTTTTTCGTTACGGACGATATTTATGATAGCGAAAGGCTAATTGAAGATAAAATCGCTCTTACAAAATTTTATAACGAAAACGGATACGCAAACGCGAAAGTTACTTCGGCCACGGCCGAGCTTTCTTCGGATAAAAAAGAATTTAATTTAACTTTTGTCATAGACGAAGGCGATGTCTATAAAGTAGGAGACGTTAAGGTAAAATCTCACATAGCTAAGCTTCCTGACAAAGAGTTGATGGATGATTTCTACTGCAAAAAAGGCGACAAATTTAATTCAAGCCTATTGGAAGTCGATGCGGGGTTGGTCGCTAAAAAGGCAGGACTAAAGGGATTTTCCGCGATAAGAGTTGAGCCGGACGTACAACAAGATCAAAAAACGAAAACTATTAATATTACTTTTAGCGTTACCGAAGGTTCGAAAATTTATATTTCCAAAATAATGATAAAAGGAAATTCACGAACAAGAGATAGAGTTATAAGAAGAGAAATACTTCTTGAAGAGGGGGATTCTTATAATCAAGCTTTGGCAAATCTTTCCGAATTAAAAATAAGACAATTGGGATTTTTTAAAAACGTCAGTGTCGATATGATCCCTGATCTGCATTCTCCGGATAAATGTATAATAGAAGTAACTGTCGAAGAGACTTCTACGGGGGAGGCAATGGTTGCCGGAAGTTTTTCTACGGGAGACGGTCTTGGGGTAGACCTGACCTATAACGAAAGGAACTTCTTGGGAACCGGAAAATCCCTCAGCGTTTATCTTGGATCCGGTAAATCAAGAACTGGCCGAAGCTATAAGATTAACGAAGACGGCAAAGCAGAAAAAGTACATAGGAAAGAAAAATTCAAATTTTTTAATAACGTAAGCGTGACGGTCTCTGATCCTCGGATATTTGATAAAGATATAGAAGGTTCTTTGAGCGCTTTTAGATATCAAACAGGAAAATGGGATACTTTTAGCGCGAAAGAACTTGGCGGAGCGATTGGAGTTTCGTATGAATTAAGCTCTAAATTTTCTCAGAGTTGGGAGTATACGGGTATCAATAGAAAGTTTGCTGACGTTGCCGACGGAGCCTCTCCTTTCATAAAATACCAAACAATGAAAAAAGAAGGGGATACTATTAGCTTAGCAAAACCTGGGAAAAACAACTTGTCTTCTATAAAGCATACAATAAGTTATGGGACGCAGTTCTTAACCGGCATGAAAGGGTCGTTTAAAACAGGACTCTCAACAACCGCCGCCGGAATTGGCGGAGACGCTAGACATTTGAAAAATGAAGTATGGGGGTCTTACCTTATTCCTGTTAGCAGAAAAACTAGCCTAACATTATCGTTATCTACCGGATTGTTATCAAACATAGGAGGAAAATCCCCTCATGTAGTAGATAGCTATTCAAAGGGATTAGATTCGTTTAGAGGATTCGACGATTGCGGAGTCGGGCCGTTTTACGAAACGAAAAGAATAGCTGTAATTGATAATCCCCTAACAGGGGAGAAGAAAGTTATGCCTTACACATACAGGGATTACGCCGGAGCTAAAAAATATTGGAAAGGAACCGTAGAATTAACCTTTCCTATTGGATTGCCGGAAGAGCTTCAATTTAGAGGGTTCGTATTTTCGGATATTGGAACCCTTTGGGATCCGCCTGAAAAGGGAAAAAAGTTTATGAAAAGCTATAAAATAGGTTCTTCAGAAGGAGATGCCGCTATAAAGGAAAGAAAAATTCAAGAGAAAATTTTACTCAAGGGATTTGGAGTTGAGAACATAAACGATATCAAAAACGAAACTATAGACGTTTGCGATTTTGATAAAACCGTATTTAAGCACAAGATATTGGATTCTAAGAAAATGAGAGCGTCGATAGGTCTTGGTGTTTCGTTTGTTACTCCTTTCGGTCCTATGAGATTTACTTACGCTTTCCCAATTAGAAAAGAGAAATACGACGAGCCATATAGATTCTTGATAGGATTTTCGACAACTTTCTAACCTTTTTTTATGGTTATGCGAGGAGATTTGTACTATTTCTTTCTCGCATATCTTTATTTATTGCTAGAAAAAGAAATTTTCGGTATACTAAAGACTCGTCATTGGATCTAAAGGATATAAAACATGAGATTAGTTAGTTATTTAATCGTTTCCCTAACGTTTTATCTTTGCGCTTGCGAAACTTATAAGGCAGTTGACAATGTTCCAATTCTTGCCGCTTCTTCTCAGGTTTCGAATGATTTGCGTATCGAAAAAGTAAATACAATTCGAAAAAAATTAAAAGAAACATACTCAGCTAGACAAATAGAAGACGCGATAAATAGAATAGCGAGTAAAATGAATGAGAAATTTAAAAATGACAACCCAATTGTCGTATGCGTATTAAAAGGATCCGTACCTTTTACAGGACAACTATTAACTAAACTTTCGTTTAATGCGGAATTTGATTGTTTGCGAGTTTCCAGTTATTCAGGCGAAGGGCAAAGGCAAGAACTCAAATGGTCTTTGAAACCAAGCGCAAATTGCGTTGGCAGATCTGTGATTCTTGTTGACGATTGCATAGATAGCGGCATAACCCTTGCTACTATCGCTAAATTTTATAAGGCTCTCGGAGCAAAGGAAGTATACACGGTGGTATTAGTCGATAAGATTGGCGTTCGTCATCCTAAGGGCTTGCCTCATACCGATTTCGTCGGATTTTCAGTTCCTGGAGACGCTTTCTTAATTGGATTTGGACTTGACTACGAGGGGTATTTACGTAATTTACCTGCTATTTATTCGGTGAAAAATTAAAACTCCATATGAAATTTAGGATAAGGTTGTTGTGTTTCTGTGCCTTATCCTCCAATATTTGAAAAGTTGCGGATAATTCCCAAAGACACATTAGAGCTATTATAGAGTCTGGATATTTAGATAGAAGGCAGCTTCTAAAATGAGGAAATCAATTAAAAAAGAGCTATAACAACTCTGTCATAGAAATGGGTTTCAATATGTTATATAATAAACTACATATTGTATTTTACTCTTCAAGAAAGGAGGGGATAATAGAATGGAAGTTACCGTTAACGATAATGGCGTTGAACACGCTTTGCGTATTTTGAAAAAAAAGATGCAGAGGGAGGGAATTTATAAGGATATGAAAATTCATAGACACTTTGAGAAACCCTCTGAAAAGAAAGCTAGGAAGAGAGTAGATTCTTTGAGAAGATCTAGGAAGCTCAGCAGAAGAAAACTTGAGAAAGACGGTTATTAAAAAGCGTTTTGGGAGTCGATAGAAGGTGGCGGAAGCTATAAAGATTTTGGATAAAACATATAATCCAAAGCAATTTGAAAAAGAGATTTACCAGAATTCTATGGATAATTTTTATCCAAACAATAAGTTCTCTAAATATTTCTCTTTGCTAATGCCGCCTCCAAATGTTACCGGAAGTTTGCATCTAGGACACGCTTTGACGTATACGATTCAGGATATTTTAATTAGGTATCACAGGCAAAACGGGTTTAATACTCTTTGGCAGTCTGGAATGGATCACGCGGGAATCGCGACTCAAATGGTGGTGGAAAGAGAGTTGGAGGCCAATGGAATAGATCCCAAAACGCTTTCTAGAGAAGAATTTATTGAAAAAACTTGGGAATGGAAAGACAAATCTGGCGACAAAATCTTTGAGCAGCAAAAGGCTTTAGGTTGCTCAGTCCCGTGGAAGTTGTCAAGATTTACTATGGACGAAGGGTTTTGTCAAGCTGTGACGGAAGCTTTTGTATCGCTTTATAAAGCGGGTTTAATATACAGATCGAAAAGGCTTGTCAACTGGGATACAAAATTTAAGACAGCGATTTCCGATCTCGAGATTCAAAATAAAGAAGAAAAGGGAACGCTCTGGCATATAAAATACCAAATTGAAGGCTCAAACGAGTTTATAACAATAGCGACTACGAGGCCTGAGACGATGTTTGGCGATACCGCGGTCGCAGTTCATCCTGACGACTCGAGATATAAAAAATTAGTGGGAAAGCGAGCGATAATCCCTTACGCTAACCGCTTAATTCCAATTATTGCTGACGAATATATCGATATGGAAAAAGGAACCGGTTGCCTTAAAGTTACGCCGGCTCATGATATTAATGACTTTATGATAGGAAAACGTCACGATCTGGAAATGATTACCGTTCTTGACGAAAGCGGTAATATGAATTCGGAATATGTTCCGAAATTTATTCTAGGCTTATACTTAAAAAAGGCAAGGAAGCTATTATTAGAAAAGTTAAAAGAAGATAAGCTTCTAGTAAAAGAAGAAGAGATAATTCATACTCTTCCATATGGCGATAGATCTGGGACAGTCGTAGAGCCAAGATTGACGGATCAATGGTTCGTCGATGCGAAAACTTTAGCGAATGAAGCCATAAAAGTCGTTGAAGAGGGAAAGATTAGATTTTATCCAGAAAAGTGGGAGAATACGTATTTTGATTGGATGCGAAACATAGAGCCTTGGTGTATTTCTAGGCAGATTATATGGGGCCATCAAATCCCCGCATGGTATGGCCCAAATGGAGAAATTTTTGTTGAAAAATCTGAAGAAGAAGCTATTGAAGCTGCTCAAAAAGCCGGGATTTCAAAAGATCAATTAACTCGCGAGACTGACATTTTGGATACGTGGTTCTCGTCCGGATTATGGCCGTTTGTTACGCTTGGATGGCCCGAGAAGTCGTCGAACGCACTGAAAACCTTCTATCCAACCAGCGTATTGGTCACGGGATTCGATATAATTTTTTTCTGGGTCGCTCGAATGGTGATGATGAGTATGTATTTTATGAAAGAAATCCCTTTCAAAGACATATATGTCCACGCTTTAGTTCGAGACGAGAAAGGTCAAAAAATGTCGAAGTCCAAAAGCAACATAATGGATCCTTTGGATCTTATGGAAGAATTTGGAGCAGACGCTTTGCGGTTTACTTTAGCGTTTTTATCCGTCCCCGGAAGAGATGTCAAATTTGGCAAAGACCAGGTAAAAATCAGCAGAAATTTTATAACAAAAATCTGGAATGCCGCGAGATTCTTACAATCTAAAGAAGTCCGTTTTAATAAAAGCATATATTTGCTAACTCCGACTAATAATCTAAGTAAATGGATTATTTCTAAGCTAAAAAGATTTCAAATGGAAATCGACAAAAATATGAAAGAGTATAGATTAGATTACGCAACTAGGAATGTTCAATTTTTCCTAAGAGATATATTTTGCGATTTCTTTGTCGAAGCTATAAAAATCGTAAATGACGAAGAAACAAAATCAATTGCAGGAGCCGTTTTTGCCGAGTTTTTAAGAATAACGAATCCGTTTATTCCGTTTGTCACGGATTGCTTAGCGAGTATCTTTGGGATAGCCCAGACTCTGGTTCTCAACGGCTCGGAGACTGTTTCGGAATTAAAACTATATGCTGAGGCCGAAAAAGAAATAGACGAGTTTGTTGCAGCTATTCACGCCGTAAGATCAGAAAAACAATTGAACGGCGAAAAATATTCAGAGCTAAAAGAAAAACTTCTTAATGAATTTAGCGGAGAGTTAAAAACAATTGCGGAATCTATTATTAGATAATATAGCAAACGTTATAATTCTTATATTAATAAGTTGGATTGTTTTTCTATTAAGAAGCAATCTAAATTTGAAAACTCTATTA
>JAITTR010000021.1 GCA_031286725.1 Holosporales bacterium
AGAATTTGCGAAAAAACATCCTCAAATCGCTGAAAAATTGGATATAAAAAATGGAGAATCGACAGATCCTCATACGGAAAGAATAATCGAATCTGTCGCGTTTATGGCTGCAAAGCTAAATAAAAAAATTGATGGGACGGAACAATCGATAGCATTTTATTTGCTCTCCGCTTTATATCCTAGCCTTATTAGTCAATTTCCTCCGTGTAGTATTGCTAGTTTTTTAAATTCCGGAAGAGTAAATGTATCAAATACAATTCATATTTCTAAAGGAACTAATTTATTCGTCGATTCAAAATCGAGATATTCTTGCCTCTTTAAAACTTTATATGATATAGATTTGTATCCTATAGCTATAAATTCAGTCAATTTAGAGAAATCAACAAGAGAAGCGGACGGGTGGCGGATTAAAATTAATATAAATACTCTTTCAGTTCCAATTGAAAATCTTCAAATAAAAGATATTTTATTTTATATAAATTCTGAAATCTTAGAAAATTCTTTAATAATATACGAATCCATTTTTTCAAATAAAAAGCCGGCGTTTATAAAGATTAACGAAAAGCTCGTTCAAATAGAGCCTGAGGAGTTTGCGCCTTGCGGTTTTTCGGATCATGAGTCTATTTGTCCGGTTTCTAAATATTCAAATAATGTCTTTCAATTGTTCCAAGAGATGTTGCATTTTAAACAAAAATTTATGTTCTTTAAGCTAAAGAATATTGCCAAATACGTTTCTTGCTCTTTGGAAAAGAATATTGATAAATTTGAAATAATTATAGATATTAACTTACGAAACGAAAGATTAAGAAATGTTAATTTAAATAACGCTTTAATGATAAATGCTGTTCCTATTGTAAATCTTTTCCCAGTTACGTCTGATCCGTTCAGATTTACGGGGACTAAGAGTAAATATCTATTAGTTCCAGACCAATCAAAAGAAAAAGCTATCGAAATACATTCTATTTTAGATATTCATATGATAGATTCGGAAACTAAAGAAGATCGGATTATTCAGCCGTATTTTCCTTTAGCGATAGACTCTGATACTAATATAGTACACGACACATACTGGACATATAGCAGAGAGCCGTCGAATATAAGAGGATTGAAAGGATACGATACTTATATATCTTTTGTGGATCAAAATATGAATCCGTTTTCTTCTTATTCAGACGTAGTTTACGCTACGACTTTATGTACTAATAGATTTGAAACTAGAGAAATTCCTGTATTTTCTAAACTTGAAGTAGACGGGATAGAATCCGGAGGATATGAGGCGAAAGTTATATTGAAGCCTACGGAACCCGTTTCGTTTATAGAAAAAACAAGCGTCTTGTGGGGATTGATTTCGAATTTATCGGCAACGCACATTTCAATAGCTAATGAGATTAATCTTTTTTCAAGTATTACAAAATTGATTGAAATTTTCTCCAGCGGAAACAAATTGAAATCCGAGGAATTATTGTCGTCAATAACTAGAATAAAAATCGACAAAATCGTCAGAAGATTTGGAAAAGACGCTTGGAGAGGTTTTGTCAAAGGAATTGAGTTTAGGGCGTTTATAAAAGACGAATATAACAGCTTTTTTAGTTTTTTCTTTTGTTGTATTTTGAATCAATATTTATCTATGCGCGTTAATATTAATTCCTTTATAGAATTGAAATTATTTTCGGAAAAAACTAACGAATTATTGGCGAAATGGAATCCTACGTCCGGAAGAATGGATTTGTTGTGATTTCGCGGGACAGCGACC
Source organism: Holosporales bacterium (assembly GCA_031286725.1). Classification (GTDB taxonomy): domain Bacteria; phylum Pseudomonadota; class Alphaproteobacteria; order RUG11792; family RUG11792; genus JAIRKP01. Next base: position 1,754 of record JAITTR010000021.1, read on the forward strand.
GCGCTAGCTTTCGCTAGCGCACAAGGCCTTCGGCCATGCGCTCGGCGGCTCGAAAGAGCCGCCGGCGGTCGCCATCCCCGATTAAGAAAGGGAGATTAATAAATGTCTATAGGCCAAAAATTCCTGACCGTCGGGGGATTGACTATAATCAGTAGACTTTTAGGAGTTATAAGGGAAGCCTTTCTTTCTCATTTTCTTGGAGCCTGCGCTGAAATGGACGCCTATTTAATAGCCTTTAAGTTTCCTTGTTTTTTCAGAAAATTTTTTGCGGAAGGAGGGTTTCAATCAATTTTTGTTCCGTATTTTACCGACTTTGCCGCAAGAGGAAAGTCAAAGGCTGCACAATATTTTTCTTCAAGGATTTTTACCGCGGTATTCTGGTGGATGTTATTTTTTTCAATTGTAGTTTTTATTTTCGCGAAACAATTTGTCTTACTTATGGCTCCGGGCTTTTCTTCCGATCCGGAAAAATTAGCTCTTGCAATAGAATTTACTAGGATAATTTTCCCAAGCGTCGCGTTTGTATCCCTTTCCGCTATTTATAGTAGCGTATTAATCGCTAATAAGAGATTCTTCGCTTATTCCTTATCTCCTATTCTTGTCAATATTATCTTAATATTATCTCTAATTTCATGCCAAGACATTATTTCCGCAGGTTATAGAATATCCGTAGGAGTTTTATTAGCGGGAATTTTTCAATTTATATATTTATATACGATCGTAAAATCTAAAAACCTTACGATGCCAAATATAGGAAAATTAAAAACCACTCCCAGGATAAGGAATTTCTTTAGAAAATTAATCCCAGTTCTTGGAGGAGCTGGGGTTGCTCAAGTTAATATATTTATGGATTCTTTGTTTGGCTCTTTTCTTCCAACTGGCTGTATTGCGTATATATATTTTGCGGACAGATTTGTTCAGTTGCCTCTAGCTCTTTTTGGAATTTCTATGTCGACTATTCTTCTACCGGAAATAGCGGTTCAAATTGCCAAAGGTAACAAAGATCAAATAAAAAAGACGGCAAACGACGCCATTTTATTTATGTTTCGCTTAACTATGCCTTCCGTTATTATTTTAATAACTTTTTCTTATCTTTTTATATCTATATTATACGGTCATGGCAAATTTTTAGAACAAGCGGTTAAAAATACTGCCGATGTCCTGAAAATATTTTCGCTAGGTCTTCCTGCATACGTTTTGGCGAAAATTTTAGCTTCGGTTTTATTTGCTCAAAAAGATTCTAAAACTCCTATTATCGCCGCTATATGTTCGGTTATTTCCAATATAGTTCTTAATGCTATATTAATAGTTCCTTTCCAAGAAAAAGGAATAGCTATAAGTACTGCCGTCTCGGGTTTCGTAAATGCGTATATTATGTATAGGAAATCCAAAGGTTATTTTAAATTTACTAAAGATTTCTTAAATTCAATCCTAAAAATTATAAGTTCATCAATAGTAATGTGGGTCTTTATCGAAATAAGCGTAACGTTTTTTAATTTTGAAAACAGCTCTGTATTTTCAGAAATTACATTCCTATTAATCTTTGGCGTTTTAGGATTTCTTGTTTACTTTTTATTTTTACTTTGTTTGCGAGAGGAAGGAGCCCGAAACGTAATCGCTTTTATAAAGAAAAAAACAGAACGATAACGAGGGGCGGATATGATATTTGTTAATTATACCATATCCGCCCGGGAAGATTTGTCAAGGTCCGCTTTGCTCTCCACCTTGACAAATCGGATTTAGAACTCTTTCAAAATGAGTATTCCTATTTT
>JAITTR010000050.1 GCA_031286725.1 Holosporales bacterium
CCGTTTCGAAATTCGGAATATTGTCTATCGCTACGGTTAATCCATTTTCTAATTTCGTTTTTCTCATAGACAAAAAGATACAAAATTTTATAGAAGAATATTATCACATGACTCAACGATTTGATAGAGACAAACGCAACCCACAGCGATTCCCGTTTTTTCATAACAATTAATATTGTCAACAGCGTGGAATATTTTGAGTTTCCCAAAGCAGGAACAAAACAAGCGCTTTTGAAATTTCATCTTTAACGAGAAAACAACCTTGAGGTATTTAAAATGGCAAAACGCTTCGAAATATGATAAAAAGATACGGTATATAGTAATCGAATAGATTTTATGTTGCCAAAGCAAGACGAGCAAATTAATATTTTTCTGGCTTTATATAGAAAAATGCTCATGGCCAGAAAATTTGAGGAAAAGGTTGCTCAATTATATATTCAAGGCTATATTTCGGGATTTTGTCACTTATACATAGGTCAAGAGGCGGTCGTCGTTGGAATTTCTTCAAATATAACCCCTCAGGACTCGGTCATAACAAGTTATAGAGATCATGCTCATATGTTGATTCTGGGAGTTGAGCCAAAGTTTGTTATGGCGGAACTTTGCGGGAAAATAACCGGATGCTCAAGGGGAAAAGGCGGCTCGATGCATATGTATTCTAAGGAGCATAATTTTTATGGCGGAAACGGAATAGTTGGAGCTCAAGTTCCTATTGGCGCTGGTCTTGCTTTTGCCCATAAGTATAAGAAAGACTCCGGGGTTTCTATCGTTTATTTTGGAGACGGGGCGGCAAACCAAGGACAGGTTTACGAATCATTTAACATGACTATGCTATGGAACTTGCCAGTGGTTTATGTTTTAGAAAACAATCGCTACGCCATGGGGACTGCGGTTGACAGATCCTCCGGGAATAATTTAAAAAACAGGGGAGATTCATTCGGCATTCCAACAATATTAGTCGATGGTATGGATTTATTTGACGTTATGGAAAAATCAAAAGAAGCGATTGATTACGTTAGAGCAAATAAAGGGCCAATTATTATGCACGTTGACACTTACCGATACAAAGGCCATTCGATGTCTGATCCGGGAACTTATAGAACTCGAGAAGAAATCGATAATATAAAGAAAACAAGAGATCCAATAATTCAATGCAAACAAAGATTAATCGAGGAATATAATATAAATCAACAAGAGCTGGAAAATATTTCCAATGAAATCTCGGAACTTATTGAAGACATAGCAAAGTTTGCGATAGAATCTCCTTTTCCCGATGGAAAATGTTTGACGGAGGATATAATCCTATGAAAAAAGTTCCTGTCAGAATCGCGTTAAGAGACGCTATGGCTGAGGAAATGAGAAATGATCCAAACGTTTTTCTTATGGGAGAAGAAGTCGCTCGTTATGACGGAGCCTATAAAGTCAGCCAAGGATTATTAGCCGAGTTTGGAGAAGAGCGGGTGATAGACACTCCAATTTCCGAATGCGGGTTTGCCGGAATAGGAGTCGGAGCCGCATTTTCTGGTCTTCGCCCTATTGTTGAGTTTATGACGTTTAACTTCGCCATGCAAGCGATAGATCACATAATAAATTCAGCCGCAAAAATTCTATATATGTCCGGCGGGCAAATAAATTGTCCTATCGTTTTTAGAGGGCCGAATAGCGCTCCGGGGAAAGTTGCCGCTCAGCATTCTCAATGTTTCGCTAGTTGGTACGCTCATTGCCCCGGTTTAAAGGTTGTTTCGCCCTATACTTCCTTTGAAGCGAAAGCTTTATTAAAATCCGCGATTCAAGACGATAATCCTGTCGTATTTTTAGAGCACGAAGTTCTTTATGGGAAACAATTTGACATACCAGACGAGGAAATCTCTCCAATTCCTCTCGATAAGGCTATAATAATGAGAGAGGGAGAGGATATAACTATTGTCGCTTTTTCTATTTCCGTAGATTACGCTTTAGAAGCTGCAGAGATATTGCAAGAAAAATATGGAATATCTGCGGAAGTTATAAATCTTATCAGCCTCCGGCCAATCGACCAAGAAACGATCATTAAATCCGTTAAAAAAACTGGAAGAATAATAAACGTTGAAGAAGGGTGGTTGTCTTGCGGTATTGGAGCCGAGATCGTGTCGATTATTATCGAAAAAGCATTCGATTATCTAGACGCTCCGCCAATAAGAATAAGCGCTGCAGACGTCCCTATGCCATACGCTCAAAATCTAGAACAACTAGCCCTTCCTAACGCTATGAAAGTCGTTGAACAGGCAAAAATGATAATATCTAAATAAAAACGTTTAATTTTATCGTCACCTTTTGAGAAGAATTGAATTTTTTCAACTTTCTCCGTTAAAGTATTGGACTATCCTAACATTTAAAAGCGTTCTCAATACGTCTTAATATCGCTAAATTTCATCAAAGACCTCTATTATTTTCCTTACCCTTTTAATGTTCTCTATCGAAGCGATTTCCCGACAGAAAATTTAAATGCAGAATAGTTGTCGTTTTTTAATTGACGAGCATCATACAATTTAGTATATAAATTCGGTTAACCAATAGAAAATTACGATTAGATATGGAAAAAATACCTATGACGTTAAAGGGGTACCAGAAATTACAAGAGAAAATCAGATATTTAAAAAACGTAGAAAGACCTCAGATTATAGAATCTATTGCCTCAGCAATGTCTATGGGAGATTTATCGGAAAATGCGGAATATGACGCGGCGAAAAATAAACAGGGGCTAACAGAAGCCAATATATTATATCTTGAAGACAAATTGAGTAAAGCGGAAGTTATAGATCCATCGAAGATAAATTCTAAAAGCATAAAATTTGGAGCGACCATAGAATTATTGGACGAAGAAACCAATGCTATTTCGAAATTCCAGATAGTCGGAAGCGATGAAGCCGATATAAAAAACGGCTTTCTGCCTATAACTTCCCCAATTGCTAAAGCTCTGATTGGAAGAGAAGAAGGCAACTCAATAGAAGTCAATACTCCAAACGGATTAAAGTATTATGAGATAGTAAGAGTTTCTTATTTATAAATGTAAATCACTTGATAATTTAATATTAAAGTTCTTTTAACCCAATTTTAAAAGCTTTAATGAAAAAGGATTTGGCAAGGCTCGCTCTCTTGTTCGTTATGCGCTTTTCTAAATCCTCAGGGAAGCAACTGTTCACCGCTATTATTATAAAAATCGTGTTAACTGCGGAAACATCTACAAAACTTTATTAGCGCGTTCGCAAAACGACTGAACGCGTTAAAAGGATTTACCCCTTATGAATTCATCATAAAAACATAGGAAACCAAACCGGAGAGCTTTATGTGGCTTCATTAGTAGAAGATTGGGAGTACCCTATAAAATCCGTTTTAATTATTTGATACGGAGCAAGCGAGCCTAATTCATAAGGGCCGTATCTATATCTTATTAGCCTATTTACCATAATTCCAAAATGTGAAAATAATTTCCTAATTTCTCTATTCTTCCCCTCTTTTAAAACGCAGTTGACCCAACAATTTTTCCCTTTGGGTTCATTGATTATCTCTATTTTTACCGAACCATATTTTATCTTATCAATTTCAATGCCTTTTCCGATTTTGGAAATAACATAATCGGATGGAATTCCGAACAATCTGACTTTATACCTTCTTTCCCAAGCCGTTTTTGGAGATTCCGCATACTTTGCAAACTCGTTATCGTTTGTTACAAGAAGCAAGCCTTCAGAGTTTAAATCGAGTCTACCGACAGATATGACTCTTTCTTTTATCTTTTTCTTCAAATCTTCAAAAACGGTAGGCCTGTTTCTTTCGTCTTTATGAGTGGTGATAAGTCCTTTAGGTTTATAATAAATCCAGATTTTCTTACTCAAAGAACTCTGCGATAGGGAATACCTTTTTCCAGAAAAGAAAACGACGTCAGTTTCAGAAATCTTCGTTCCATGTTGTTTTATTGGAACGGCATTAACCTGAATTTCCCCAGCTTCTATAAGCTTATCGGCATCCCTTCTAGAACAAATTCCCAATAAGGAAAGAGCTCTATTTAACCTTATTCCGCTCATTTTTGCTTTTCCTTATTTCCTTGAAAAACCTCTCTACTATTTTTGAGCACCTACTTTCTTGAATACCGCCTATTATGTTTGGCCTAAATAGCGAATGATCGAATATTTTCGAATTATGAAAAACCGCTCCGCATTTTGGATCGTACGCTCCGAAAAATATTTCTTTAATCCTAACCTTCTCTAAAACCGTCGCGCAAAAAGAACAAGGCTCGAGAGTTACATATAAACTGGCGTTTGACAAGTATCTTGTATTCAATATCCGTAAAGCTTCTTGAACCGCCAGAAATTCCGCGTGATAAAAAGAACAATTCGCGATTTCAACCTTGTTGTTTTCCATAGATATTAAGTCGTCTCCAATGGAGATTGCCGCAATTACCGGAACATCAGCACTCGACAGATTCTCCGCTTTTTTAATTACGAAATCCATAATTTCTTTGGAAAACATATTTGAAAAAATGGCGGGAATGACGGGACTTGAACCCGCAACCTCCAGCGTGACAGGCCGGTGCTCTAACCAATTGAGCTACATCCCCGCGAAACCAATGCCAGTATGTTTTATTATTACGTAGATCCTTCATTCCTGTCAACACAATTTTAGTTTCATATTAAGACATAGTCGGTAAGCTCTGCACTAGACTTAGATCTTTTGCTAGCTAGGAAGGGCGGATATGGTATAGGGAAATTATACCATATCCGCCCAAAAGATTTGTCAAGGTCCGCTGCGCTCTCCACCTTGACAAATCGCTCTTTATTCTTCCCATTTTAACTTTAGCGGAAAAAGTATGTTTTCCGCGAACGCCTTGATCGTTAATATATAAACCTACTAGGTCATATTTCCTCGTTTTATATCAACGTACAGGACCAAGTAAAATCGCCCACACTTAATTTTTCTATACCTTCAGCCCAATCATACTGTTGCGATAAAGATTTGACAGGCTGTTGAAACACTCTCAGAGGAATTTCCTCGCACTCCAAACTTGACAAAACATCTTTGCCAACGCCGCTTCTAAACTCCTCTTCCGTTATTTCGCCAATATCGGCTCTATCCCCATAAAACGAAGCGCAAAATGCCACGTTAGTTTTCTTCCCAGCTCGTCTGATTCCTAGAAGTCTTTGACCAAGCTCAGAGCTTGGATTTATCGCATCTTCAAGAAAACTCATGGTTTCTTGAGAAGAAATGGTTCCGGTATGCTTCCTTAGATAAAGATTGCCTCCAACTCTTCGTAATACGCTTTTCAATGAACGAACTAAAAGTCCCGTTTGGCCTAATTCCGCCAAAAATGGAGTTAATTGGCCAGAAATAGTATCGGTTTTAATAGTAGAACGCGTGTCCACTATGCCAAACAATATACTTTCTTCTAGCATAGATTTAGATTCTAACCAAGCCGATATTGTTTCCGGCTTATCGTTAATAATAATAGACACGCGATTTATTGCCAAATTAGCGGGAATACCTCCTATGGCGTTTGTTATATCGGAGTCTTCTGCCCAAAGAAGACAACTTCCGTTTGGAATATCGACGCTTTCCGCAATACCTAGAGACTCGCTATAACAAGGGTTGGGAAACGCAACGGTAGCGGTATAAGCGTTAAAATTTGCTAAAACTAGCGATAAACTCATAAAAATTATCGTCTTTTTGTTCATTTTTATCTCCTTTTTAAAATTAGATTTTAGGAAGTTTCTTATACATCTTTATTAGGATACAAACCAAAAGTTAAAATTTCGTTAACGCGTTTAAGATTTTTATGAAGTTAAAAATATTATAATTTCTAAAAGGCCATCGAGCCTGCGGAGATCAGTATATGGGAAACTAACCGCCGCCAATCTATCGTTTCTTGAAGAAAATTTCTTTTTTGTTAGTAAATAACATAAAATAACGAAAACACGCTTGAGTCATTTAAAAGGACTATGGGAAAAAAGATATACGGAGGAGAACCGCATATTCCGACCGGCCTTAGCATAGTCGAAAAAGTTACGGGATATAGCTTTAAAAATAAGGAATTAATAAAAGCCGCATTGCGTCATTCAAGCGTAAAAAAATATTCAGTGAATTTTGAAAGATTAGAATTTCTTGGAGACAGAGTCTTAGGCTTGGTAATAACCGAGTATATATTTCGAAAATTTGAAAAAAAAGCTGAAGGGGAGCTCGCAAAAATGCAAGCGGCGTTTATTTGTTCTAAGACTTGTTGCGAGATAGCGAAAAAATTGGGTATAGATAAAGAAATCTTTACCGCGGGTAGGTATCTTATGACTAATAAAACGGTTCTTGCAGACGCTATGGAAGCGGTTTTAGGAGCTATTTTTTTAGATTCTAACTTTGATGTTGTAAAGGACATAATACTGAACCTCTGGCAAGATATGTTTGAGAATTTTGACGCCGCTGAAGAAGAGCCGAAAACCAAGCTGCAGGAAATATCTCAAGCCAAAACTGGCCAAATCCCTAAATATACTTTGCTTTCCGTTCAAGGTCCGGATCATTGCCCGACTTTTAAAGTTTCCGTGAGCTCTATGGAAAAAGAAGCGATAGCCGAAGGAAGCTCAAAAAAGATAGCTGAAACTTTAGCGGCTCAAAAGCTGTTAGATCTGATTGATTGAAATACTCATAACTTCTTGTTGGGTTCTTATAGCAACGCCCCATCAAGAGTCTTAGAATATGCAATACCGATATCAGGCCATTTATATCACAATGAGCCATGTTCTTTCTGTCTAGGATCTGGCGAATAATTTCTATAGCTGGTTGTAGGTTCTGCAGGAGGTTGGTATGGCGCTGGAGTAGCGCTTCGCGAGGTTATGAAGTAATAACGCCTCAAGCAAAATTTACCACAGAGTATAAATTATTATTAACTTATTCGTCCTTACGGGATTACGAATAACAACTGTCCAATAAAATAAAACTCTGATATGTCTACAACATATATTAATAAAAAAAGAAAAAGCCATCATCGAACATCAAACTTATTGCGACAACGTTGTATCATATGCTATACTAGCTTTCCAATTTATTTTTTGTAGGTTACCATGAAAACATTTTTAACAACCATATGCAGCGTCGCTTCTGCAGTTTTATTAGCAAGCTCAGCGCATTCTGCTATGGGAACAGAATCCGAAGCCTGGGCATTCGGATGGGGCTCTCCACCTCTTACCGAACGCCTTTTAGGCGAATCTAACTTCTGCTACCTTGTTGCTTATGATGAACACGGGAAATATCCTAGACCCTTGTCTGGAGAAACTATGAATAAGTTTAATACCTCAGCTAACATGGTGTTATCATATAGCGAAACAGATTTTTCGTCAGAACGGAATGGAGCATGGGAATCCAAAAGGGAATACTTCATAACAGCGAGAGATAGAGTTCAGGAAGCGTTAACAATATTGGCAGGAGAGATATCATCAATATAAATTAAAAGCTCAGGGCACGCTTCTTTCAAATGCCCTGAGCTCTATCCCACATTATATGGCTCTGGCGGAAAGAAATCTATTAAAACGCTAAAGCATAACTACTATATACGCGCTCCTTTTTTCACGCAATTTAGTCTTTGCATTAACTTCAGCTATTTTAGCTAAAGATAAAGTAATAGCCTTTTTTTGTTTTTTAGAAGCGCATCTTTTCCGCCCTCATGGACTGACTGAATAAAAAATATATTGGGGGGCTTTTTGGTATTCCTTTTCTTTCATCTCCGCTAGGATTGCTGAAGAAATGTTCGGTATTTTTATAATCGTATTTGCTTGAAGACGCTCCAGCTTTCGAGTTTGTTTTTATTTAGAATGCTTATATAAAATGGCTACCAATTTTATGCGAAAGACTCAAGCACTCTCACAAAACGAGTTTGATAAATTGCAGGATTTTTAGTATCATATTCTTAATAGTTATACAAGAGTCATAAAAAATGGAATCTTCCAATAAGACAGCTTTTAGATCTCATACGTGCGACGAATTAAGACCCGAAAATATCGCTCAAGATGTTGTTTTGTCCGGCTTTGTTTACAGAATTAGAGACCACGGCGGCTTGCTTTTTATTGATCTTAGGGATCATTACGGAATAACTCAATGCGTTTTGCAGCAAGGCGATAATGCTTTTTTGATAGCGGAAAAACTGAAAGACGAAACGATAATAAAAATAAAAGGAAAAGTTGTCGAAAGAACTAAAGAAACAGTAAATCTTAATATGAATACCGGAGCGATAGAAGTTTATGCGCAAGAAATCGAAGTATTGTCAAAACCGGAATCGCAACTCCCGGTTCAGATAAATGTAGAAAACGAGTTCCCAGAGGATATTAGATTGACGTATAGATATTTAGATTTAAGAAAAAAGGAAGCGCATGACAATATAGTTTTGAGATCCCAAATAATATCGTTTATTCGCAACGAAATGACAAATAAGGGATTTTTAGAAATTCAAACGCCTATACTAACTTCGTCTTCTCCTGAAGGCGCTAGGGATTATTTGGTTCCTAGTAGACTTCACCGCGGGAAATTCTACGCGCTCCCTCAAGCTCCTCAACAATTTAAACAGCTTTTAATGGCTGCGGGATTTGATAAATATTTCCAAATAGCTCCTTGTTTTAGAGACGAGGATGCAAGAGCGGATAGATCGCCTGGAGAGTTTTATCAGCTGGATTTTGAAATGAGCTTCGCCTCGCAGGAAGACGTTTTTGAAGCAATAGAACCTGTTTTATATAATACTTTTGAGAAATTTAAGCCAAAAGGGTATTCTGTCGCTAATTATCCGTTTCCTAAGATAACTTTTGATTTCGCTATGGCCCATTACGGCTCTGACAAGCCGGATTTAAGAAATCCTTTAGTTATCGAAGATTTATCGGAATTATTTGAGAAATCAGGATTTGGGGCATTTTCCAACGCAATAAAAAACGGAGCGAAAGTTAAAAGCATAAACGTTCCGAACTGCTCAAAGGAACCTAGAAGCTTTTTCGATAAACTAAACGATTGGGCGAAAGAAATAGGCCTACCGGGGATTGGGTATATTTCTATGATTTCCGATTCCGAATTTAAAGGCCCAATCGCAAAATTTCTCAATAAAGAAGAATTAACTGAAATTGCAAAAATAAATAAAATGGCTCCCGAAGATACTGTATTTTTCGTTTGCGATAAAGACGCTACTAAAATAGCCGGAATGATTAGAACAAAGTTAGGAACCGAATTAAATCTTATAGACGAAAAACAATACAAATTGTGCTGGATTGTTGATTTCCCAATGTATGAATACGATGAAGAATTAAAACAAATCATTTTCTCCCACAATCCATTTTCTATGCCTCAAGGAGGCATGGACGCCCTTCTTAACAAAAATCCGTTAGAAATCAAGGCCTATCAATACGATTTAGTTTGCAACGGAATAGAGCTTTCGAGTGGCGCTATAAGAAATCATATTCCAGAAATAATGTATAAAGCTTTTGAAATTGCGGGATATGGGCCAGAAGTTGTTGAAAATAAATTTAAAGCGTTGCTAAAAGCGTTTAAATATGGAGCTCCGCCTCATGGGGGATGCGCTCCTGGAATCGATAGAATCGTTATGCTTTTGGCTAGAACCGAAAACATAAGAGAAGTCATTGCCTTTCCGTTTAATCAACAGGCTCAAGACCTGATGATGGAAGCCCCTGCGGAGGTTTCTCCCGTACAATTGGAAGAGCTCAATATCTCTATCGTTCCTAAAATAGAAATCCCGCGGAAATAATTTATTCTTATATTAAGGCGAGGAGTTGGCTTACAACTTCGTGGTATTCAAAAGAGCTTCCTCTAACAATAACTCTATATTAACTTCTCAAAGCGCAGAGTATTGATTTCTTAACTTTATTATAAGAAACTGTGGTTGTATTAAAAACTAATCGAAATTAAAATGCCAAGCTTTGAAATAGAAAAGCAATATCCTGGCAAGGTAATTTGCGGAATAGACGAAGTCGGATTGGGACCTTTAGCGGGGCCTATAGTCGTTTGTTCCTGCGTTATATTAGATTATAATTTGCCAATGGAACTTTTAAATAATATTGACGATTCTAAAAAATTAACGGAGAAAAAGAGAGAAACTATTTTCGAAATTGTGACAAATTATAAGAAAATAAAATATGGAATAGCGATAATAGACGTTGAAATTATAGACAATATAGGTTTATCAAACGCTTGGAAAAAGGGCGTAATAGATTCTCAAAAAGATATTAACCAAATTCCAGATGTATGCCTTATAGACGGAATAAGAAAAGTCGATATAGAAAATGTCCAGGTAATAACGGTCGTTAAGGGAGATCAAAAAAGCTATTCTATAGCGACTGCATCAATCATAGCAAAAGTAACAAGAGATAGGCTTATGCGTAAAATCCATCTAGAGTTTCCCGAATACGGGTTTGACAAAAATGTCGGCTATGGAACGAAATTCCACCTAGAGGCATTAAGGAAATTTGGCCCTTGTAAATATCATAGAAAGAGTTACGCTCCAGTCGCCTCAATAATCGGCAAACGTCCTATAAGATATATTCATACTTTTTAAGACGAAGGGCGGATATGGTAAAATAAAATTATACCATATCCGCCCTGAAGATTTGTCAAGGTCCGCTGCGCTTTCCACCTTGACAAATCCTCTCCTTAAATTACCCTAAATAGACCCACTAGGCGGAATACCTAATAAATTCAAGAACGGGATGCCAAGATGCCAATAATCACGACGCATGGCTTGTAAAACTTGGTATATTGGATTTTGATATACATAAGCCGAATTAGTCCAATATTGATACTCTCCTTGATTAGGTATAAACAATATTAGACCAGTCTTTGTTGTATTAGCAATAGGACCGTTAATATATCTTACGGAATATAGCACGGCTCTACTTACATTGTCTCTCCCAAACCCTAAATGATGAGAATCATTAGAAGCGCGTAATAATCCGCCTTCTTGATGAAGTATTACGGTTTCTGGAGGAAAATAATAATAAGTTGGCTCTACTATACGACTTCCGCTAAGCTGGAAAACTTTACACCAACATTCAACATCGCATCGAACATCATAGCCATTCATCATAGCCATTATAGAATCTCTCAAATGCCCACTGAGGTTTCAATGACATTTCACCAGGATTGTTACCAATTAAATCTGGACTTTCTACGGAAAAAATAAAGTCTTGCCCCAAAACTTGATATTGACCAAGCTCATTACGAATTCTTTCTGCTAGTTGTTGAGTCATTGGGATTCTTGCGTTAAAATCACCGTTCCCTATTTGACCATATCCATCGTATGGATGTATTCGAACCTCGTTGCAATGTTGTCCAGTTAGAGATTCAACATTTTCGAATTCCTCAACTTCATAATTACGTAAAGAATATTGCACGTTAACGTCAGGCATGCCACTCAAGCGTTGAGGACTTCGTCTTTTCCAATCATTTGATTCTCGATTGAGGAACTGTCCTTGCCTAGGCTGGCCTATCATTTCATTCAACGGCAAATATAAATTTATAAAATTACAATGTCTTTTCGTGTCTTCTATAGCAACATTTATATCATACTCATGCCCCGTATAAGTTCTATTCAGGTCTAAACGCAAATTATCAATACCTTGGGAATTACAATTACCCCCTCCCGGGCTTCTTGTAAACATCTCTTTTACGTATTTAGAAAGCACAATTAAATTCCAATACGCTGGAGTCAGAGAATTTAGATTATCCAAAGGAAGGGGTTGAGGAAGCTTCCCCTCTCTAGCTACAATTCCTTCTATCTCTTGAATTGATTCTTCATATCGAGTACCGTCGCTCAAAATCACATTGCCTATTCCAGGGCTATTCATTCTTACTTGTCCTATATGATTTCTGTATGCTATGGGAGAAATAGCAAGAGCTCTCTCCATGCAGATTACCAAAACAATCAATCCCTTTAATAAATATTTCATAGATTACCTCCATATTTTAAACCCTCATTTGGTTATTTTAATATATTGTTTATAGTATGTCAACTACTTATAGTTATCGCTTTATTGGCAAGCAGCTTTTAACTACCGTTCCTTTTCCGTACTCGGAGCTTATAGAGAGAGCCCCATTATGCAAACGCAATATACTATTGGCCAAGAGCGTTCCAAATCCGATAGATTCATCCACTAAAGAAATTCCCGTTTCATTTGCTATCACTTTTTTAATTTTCTCTAAATCCTCCGCAGCAATTCCAACTCCGGTATTCGATATTATAATACTAAAATAAGCCGGTTCGGTTGCGGGAGTCTCAATGGAAACAGTAATATTTCCGCCAGCAGGAGTTTGTTTTAAAGCTTTTAAGATAATTTGAAACATAGCTTGTTTCATTGAGCATTCGTCAAAATAAACAATAAATTCCTTGTTTTCAAACGCGCTTGTCAACGTAACGTTTTGAGTTTCTGCCACATTTTTAAATAAGTTTAATAAATCGTTTATGAAATTAAATAAGTTGACTTCATCATACTTTAATTTTATTTGTCCGGCTTCTATTCCTGTCAATTTTATTATTGCGTCGACCGCTTCTGTTATTTTTATGACGGATTCCGAAATACCATGGCAATATTCTAATTGCTTTTCGTTTAGAGCCCCGAAATATTGCTTTGACAATATATCCGAAAATCCTATTATAGCGTTTAATGGAGCTCTCAATTCAAAAGAAACGTTTGATATAAGGCTTGTTTTTATTTTGTCAAGTTGAGAAACTATATCCGCTTTTTCACTTATAGCTTTTTCAAGATTTATCCTATCTGTCGCGTCTGAAAATCTAATTAAGTTCAATCCTTCTGGCAAAGGAAAGTAGCCGTAGTCCATAACTTTTCCGGAAGGCAAAGACAGCGAATCTGAAAATTGAATTCTCTGGGTCGACATACTAATAATTTTTGCAATCCAAAATTCCGGTTTAGGAGAGCTTTCCGACATATTAAAGACTTTTTCAAGGAACTCTTTAATATGCGTTTCCTCGTATCTTTCGAGTTTGTTGTCTTCCCCTCTATCGCGCATAACGGAGTTTATTATTTTTACGCGATTATCCGTCCCAAAAATAACGACCCCCTCTTGCAAATGATCAAGAGTGTCTTGTTGAACCGCAAAAATTGACGAGACTTCTCTTTTTAAGGAAATAGTGTCGGATATGTCTTCGAATAAGAAGATAAGCCCGCCGCCTTGGTTTGGAGAAATCGTTACGTTCATGATCTTTCCGTTTTGAATACTGAGGGTAGTATGATAAGGCTCGATTACTTCCGTAAAGAAAGACTCGGCCTTTTCCTTAAATTCCTTGTCTCCCTTATCGTTTAATATGATTCCTTTATCTAGTAAAATAGATATTATTTCCGAAAAATTTTTCTCATTGAAAAGATTAGCCCCCAATCCAAATAACTTCTCCACGGCGGAATTTGCAAATATCAGAAACATTTTTTCGTCAAAAATCGCGATAGGAACTGAAATTTGGCTTAGAGTTTCTTCAGTTTGTTTTTTGTAAATTTTGTATTCCTTTTTTAATTCCTCTCTATCGGTAACGTCAATAGCAAATCCGATAGCTGGAGAATTTCCTACGAAAGGCTGTTCCGTAATTTCCAAATATCTCCTGGAGCCTTTTATTACGACTTTTTCTATAGTTTTTTTAGCAGAAGGAGCGTATCCGATATATTTATCTTTTTTATGATTTATTAGCTTTAGATTATTGGCAATAACGTTTTCTTGAGAGGTTTCCAAAGCGTCCGAATACTTTTTATTACAGTAAGTTAATTGTAGATCTAAATTTCTTTGCCAAATATAAAGAGGAATAGAATTTAATATATTATTCGTAAAGTTGTTTTCGCGTCTATTTTTATCTTGTTTTCGCTCTATTTCCGTTTCCGCGGTGAAAATATATAATCCTTTCGTCCTATCGAAAACCAGCCGAGTAAAGAACTCTTCTTCGAAATTTGATTTTATCGTAGCCGAATATTCGCTTTTTATCTCTTGTAGCGAAGAGATTTTTTCCGAAGCGACGTATAAGAAATTTCCGAAATAATCATTAATATATTTTATAAAATCATAAGCGCTTAAAAAGTTATATTCGGCGGAAATTAATAATTTTAATTTATCGGAAATAAAAACTTCCTCACTATTTAAATGCCATGAGGCAAAAGCTATAGGCAGTTTCAGCGCGGAATCTAAAAGCAGATCGTATGAACGGTTATTTTCCGCTTCGAAATTCATGTAATGAAATTAAAAAACAAAAAGTTTAACTAATTCTAGACCATTCTTTATAATATATCCATAAAATCCTTATCCTGTATAAGAAATTTACATAAAATTTTAGGGGATAAAAAAGTTTTTGCATTTTGTTAAATTCTTGGATATTCTAAAAATATAGGCAGGGGAGTTGGCCGTCTATATAATCCCAATAGAATATCAAGAGTCTAAAGACAGGTTTTGAATATTCTAAACAATCAATCTTTATTCTTATGATAAGGAGAACATAACATGTTGTTTAATACTAATAAATTCTTAGAAAATTCTAAGGAAACCCAGAATTTGCATAAGAGTAGGATGACAATAATACATGAAAGATATATTTCTTCTGTTTGCAATATTAATAAACGGATCGTGGGGAAATACCATCGAAAATTAGCCAGGTCGCCGCCTTTTAAGACGCTCCATATTTTTCTCTAATTATTATCTAAAATCAAAGACACGTTCTGATATCTCAAAGGTTTTGTTTAGTATGCTTCCAGAATACGCAAGGCATTAATTTAAGCAATGTTAATGTCGTTAAGTATCTTGCGGAGAAGTTATAAACTTAGTAAAGAATTTGGCATTTCACGCCTAGATCTTTCTTTGCAATATGGAGCTCTTTCGCAAGGAGTTCATTATCGAAAAAGTTCTGGAGAAATTACTTTACTACAAAAGTAGACGGCAATTCTAACCCAGAAGAATTTGTTATATTGTTTTCGGATAATATAATTCCTTCGGGAAAAGCTTTTTTATTTAGCTTGGCCACAAAATATTTCGCAGGAATTAAACAACTATCTCCTAACGCGTTGCGTCTTACGGATAGTTGACGAATATTGATACTGTCTTGGGTTACTATAGCGTTTAGAATAGTCAAAAAACCATTGTCGCCCAATTCATTATCATCCAAAACTAAATACTCTATTGAAGGAAATAACAGCAGAAATTCTGAAATGCCTATGGCCCCAGCTTCTCCAAACTTATTATTGGATAGCGATAGATATTTAATCAATCTTGGACAAGTCTTAAGAGTATCGAAGAATATTTGCAATCCTTCTGCGTTTAGCCCTGTTTCGGAAAGGTCTATAAGCAAGTTTTTACCCCCTTTTTCTTTATACGTTTCTAATAACTTCTCCGCAAGATACTTAACGACATTAACGTTGCTTAAATTAATACCTTGCATATTCAAGTATTGATTTAAAGTAGACAATTTAGCGTCTACTTCCGCTTTTGCAACCGAATAAATCTCTGGCTCTATTGCCTCCATTGTTTCGACTACGCTTGGGCTAGCCTCTTCTTCAACTTCACGTAAAGCTTCTTCTTCTGATGGCTGAGGGGGAGAAAGCGTGTCTTGGGTTTTTCCTTTCCCTACTATCTTCCCAACTTCATTCACCAGCCCAGTAGCAATATTTATAGCTCCGCTAGCAACTCCTCCAACAGTATTAATAACCTCGCCAACTTTTTGTTGCGCGTTGCTTTTCGCCTGCTCAACTTTAGTTCGCGCGTTGGAAAGCGCAGAGGTTGCCTTATCTCTAACTTGAGCGACTTTGTTCACAGCCCCAGTAGCTAAGTCCTTAGCCTTGTTAACAACCTTCCCAACGCTTTGTACCTTGGCTTTTGCGGTAGAAACCACGGAAGTCGCCTTCTGTTTCGCAGTTTCAAGTTTTGCTCCTATGCTCTTTGCTATATTTCCAAAATTTGGCAAAGCGGATGCTTCGTAAGAAAAAATCGCGTACGCGCTTAAACAAAATAAAACAAAACGAATTTTCATATTTTTAACGCAAATATAACTCTCCTCTTATACAAGGCTATAATAAATAAGTTAAATTTCGGTTAAATAGCGAAACAAATTTTTATTTGAACTAGACGTTGTTTTTTAGACAATCTTTTAGAAATCGAAAATAAAATTAATCCCCAAGAATGTGGCGTTAGCATAAATTTGCTATATAATATATCAGAAGAGATTTAAAAAAGTATATAGTATGATTAATTGTCTATTAAAATTATTTGGTAATTACAATATCAGAATCATAAAAAAATATCAAAAGACAGTAGAAAAAATAAATCGTTTAGAAGATAAAATTTCTTCTTTATCTAACCAAGACTTGCAAAACAAAACCGCTGAGTTTAAAAATAGATTAACGCAAGGAGAAACTCTCGACGATCTATTGCCCGAGGCTTTCGCGGTTGTTCGCGAAACCTCGAAAAGAGTTCTGGGAATGAGACATTTTGACGTTCAATTGATAGGCGGTATTGCCTTACATAATGGTCAGATAGCGGAAATGAAAACCGGAGAAGGAAAAACCCTAGTAGCGCCATTGGCCGTCTATCTAAACGCTTTGACGGGAAAAGGAGTTCATGTCGTGACCGTTAATGATTATCTTGCGAAAAGAGACGCAAATTGGATGGGAGAAATCTATAAATTTCTCGGATTGTCAGTTTCTACGATAATAAGCGGCATGTTTGATTTTCAAAAAAAAGACGCCTACTTAGCGGATATAACATACGGCACGAATCACGAATTTGGATTTGATTATCTTAGAGACAATTTAAAATTCAAAGAATCCGAAATGGTTATGAGACCGTTTAATTTTGCCGTTATTGACGAGGTCGATAGCATTCTTATAGACGAAGCTAGGACGCCTTTAATCATATCTGGAGCCGATGACAATGCCTCTCTGTTGTATATGTCGGTAAATTCAATTGTAAAAAATATTACTGAGGAAGATTTTGAAAAAGACGAAAAAAACAGATCCGTAAATTTAACTGATAAAGGAGTTGAGAAAATAGAAAAAGGATTAAGAGAAATTGGGTTATTAAATTCTCCAAGCCTCTATGATCTAAATAATATCAGCATTGTGTATCACGTTAATTGCGCGTTAAAAGCTAATAAACTTTTTACAAGGAACGTCGATTATATGGTCAAAGACGGCCAAGTTTTAATCATCGACGAATTTACCGGAAGAGTCATGGAAGGAAGGAGATACTCGGAAGGACTACACCAAGCAATAGAAGCAAAAGAGAATGTTGAAGTTAAAACCGAAAGCCAGACTATCGCGACAATATCGTATCAAAATCTATTTAGATTATACCCAAAATTATCCGGAATGACTGGAACGGCTATGACGGAAGAAGCGGAGTTCGACGAAATATATAAATTAAAAGTCGTTAGCATTCCTTCTCACAGACCTGTTATTAGAATTGATCATGACGATTCCATCTTTCTTTCCTTAGAAGAAAAAGATAAAGCCGCGCTAACTCTTATAAAAGAATGCCACGAAAGACAACAGCCAATTCTTGTTGGAACCACAAATCTTGAAAGATCTGAATACATATCTAGATTGCTCATGACCGAAGGCATAAAACACAATATTTTGAATGCGAAACAACACGAAAAAGAAGCTTATATAATCGCGGAAGCTGGAGTCCCTGGAGCGGTTACTATCGCGACCAACATGGCCGGTAGAGGAACTGATATAAAGCTTGGAGGATGCTTGGAAATGAGAGCGGAACAGGAGTGTAAAAATATAACGGATCCTGTCGAAAAAGAAAGAAAAATTCAAGAGATTAAAGAGGATATAGATAAAAAACGTGAGATAGTAATAAAATCCGGAGGACTTTTTGTCATAGGAACGGAGAGAAACGACAGCAGAAGAATTGATAACCAGCTTAGAGGAAGATCTGGAAGACAAGGAGATCCAGGAGCTTCGAAATATTTCTTATCCCTTGAAGATGATCTGATAAGAAAATTCGGCTCTCCCAATTTTGCAAAAACTCTTCAGAAATTGGGAGTTAAAGAAAACGAAGATCTTACTCATAGATGGATATCAAAAGCTATAGAAAAAGCGCAACAAAGAGTCGAGTCTTTTAACTTCGATATAAGAAAGCAATTGTTAAGATTTGACGATGTCATGAACGATCAAAGAAAAATTATCTATGACCAAAGAAGAACCATTATGAAATCCGACGACGTCTCGGAATATATAATTGGTATGATAGAGGACGTAATCGATACCTCTATTAGCAGAGTAGCTCCGCTTAACACAGTCCCCATGGAGTGGAATTTGGACGATTTAGTCTCGACTTTTAAAACTGTGTTTTCCTTAGATCTAGATAAAGAAAGCATTGCGTCAGACCAAGCGATGACGCCGGATCTTTTAAGGCAGATATTAGACGATAAGGCTAAGGATCATTATAACGCTAAAATAGAAAAATACGGCGAAGAATTAATGCGTCATATTAAAAAAGACATAGCTTTAAAAACTCTAGATATCGCGTGGAGAAATCACCTTGTCGTTCTCGAGCATTTAAGAAGAGGCATTAACTTAAGAGCATACGCTCAGAAAAATCCATTAAACGAATACAAATTTGAAGCGTTTAATATATTTCAAGAAATGTTGTATAAAGTAAAAATCGACGTTATAACTACGTTTTTTAAAATTGAATTTAACGACAGTCAAATAAACGCGCCAAAAGAACCTGAAGAAGCTCCTTTGGAAAACCTGGTTGAAATTAAAACGGAAAGCTTTAAAATTCAAGAACAACAAAGTAGTCCTGAGAATATGGCGAGAAATTCTTTATGTTTTTGCGGATCAGGGAAAAAATATAAACACTGTCATGGAGCGTTGGCTCAAATTAAATTCGCGACTATGAACAAAGAGAGAGAAGTATCGCCAAATGCGGCTCCTGAAAAATCAGATGCGAAAAAAGCTACCGTTAAAACAAAAAAGACAACAAAACCTAAAGCAAATACTGAAGAAAAACCAAAAGTCGTTAGAAAAAGAAAACCGGCGGTCAAAAAAACCGAGAAATAGTGTTGATCGTAAAAATAGAAATAGATGAAGTCGAATATAATGTTAGGGACGGAGAAAATATCCTTTATCTTTGTCATCAATTTGAAATACATATTCCGGATTTATGTTATTTAAAAGGGTTGTCTCCATCAGGAAAATGCGGGGTATGCGTAGTCGAAACAGACGATGGGAAATTAGAACTCAGTTGTTTATTACGCGCTAAGAATAATCTAAAAATCAAAACAAGCAGCGATAAAGTCCAGGAAGCTAGAAAAAGAAATATAGATAGAATCCTGCAGAATCACAATATAAGTTGTCATAATTGCTCTAAAAATGGTTGGTGTATTCTTCAAAAAACAACATCTCAAATATATAGTAAAGAAAAACAAGTTGATAATTTTGAAGGAAAATTATCGAAAATAATAACCTTATTAAATATAGACAAAAACATAATATACGATAAATCCAAATGTATCTTTTGTAATAGATGTATAAAATTTATGAATGAAGTTTGCGATGAAAGTTTAAAGTTTCCTGAAGATTTAAAAAAGGTTGAAAACAATGATATGATAGGAAATGTTGTTGATGTATGCCCAACTTCCGCTTTAAATCAAAACGACCTCGATGAAAAAAATTCGATTTTAGGCTCAAGAATTATAAATACTTTTGATGTATCAAACATATTTACTCCCAAAATAAAAACTCATTTTGTTAACAATCAAATAGTAAAAATTTCGAAAAGCAAACAGTCGTGGATAAAAGATGAACTTAGATTCATATATAAAAAACTTAACGATAGAAAAATTCCAGTAGATTATAACCTCACGGATACAATTGATACGCTAAGACAGAAAATCGAGGAAAGTAATAACGAAAAATGTATGTTTATTATTGGAGACAATATTGATATATTATCGTTATTTTATCTTAGATATTTACAGAAACGCAAAAAAGGAATTATAATCTGTATAAATGATTATTATATCCCACAGAGCACTACTGAAGATCTCACAGAAAATTTAGAAAAGCTAATCTTTTCGGATTATTTAATAATTGTTAAACCAAACAGTCTCAGCGAGATAATTAACGTTTTATCTATAACTAAAAACCTAAAAAACAAAACGATTATAGATAAAGAAAAATTGAACGATTTTTGGGAAGAAAACAAAAAGAATAATCAAATACTTTCCTATATAAACCCCTGCATTGTATTGTTTTATAACGCGTTTGAAAACGATAAGAATATCTTAGAGAAAATAAATGACTTTGCCAAAACATATCAAGAAATATTTAGCATACAATTAAAAATATTCGTGATTCCAAATAACATTTCTAGTATATCAAAAAAGTATTTAAAAGAATATATTCCATTATCGGAGTTATTCCTGAAATTCAACAAAAACGATTTGCGTTTTATATGTCAAATTGGCGACACGTCTATAACAATCCCAAATAAAGATATACTTTATATAAAAAATTCAGTATTTCAAGACGATTCTGAAAATTGCGTCTATATTCCTTCAAAACACTTTTTAGAAGACTCTTGCTTTTATTTAAATATTTTCGGGAACATAATAAAAACGAACGGCGTAAATCAAAGAAATCTAAAATCTAATAGAGAGTTTTTATTTAATCTCATGAGTTCTGTTTTTAAGGACGAATTCTATGATATTAACGAAGAAATTCAAAATGAAATAAGAGCGTTAGATATCAATAAATAAATACCTTTTATCTAACGCCTAAAAGTCCAAGGAGGATTTTTATTTTCTATTGCCAAAAAGCCGCAAAATTGCAAGGAAAAGATTAATAAAATCTAAATAAAGGTTCAAAGCCCCTATAACCGCGATTTTCTTAATTCCTTCTTCGTCATGAGCGTCATTGTAGAAATTTTTTATTTTCTGAACGTCATACGCCGTTAGCCCGCAAAAAATTACGACGCAAAGAACAGATAATCCAACTTGAATAATAGAATTTTTTAAAAAGAATATATTAACAAAGGAGGTTAAAATAACTGCAAACAATCCTATTGTCATAAAAGACCCAACGCTTGTTAAATCTCTTTTCGTAGTATAGCCGTATAAACTCAAACTACCGAAAAATATTGCCGTCGTAAAAAATGCGTTCGCAACGCTTTCTCCAGTATACATAACAAAAACAGGAGCCAAAAATGCTCCAAGCAATGCCGAATATATCCAAAATAAAGCGTTCGCTTTTTCCGAATCTATTTTGTTAATTCTAGCCGATAAATAAATAACTATTCCAAATGTCGCCAACATTAAAACAATAGAAAATCCGCCGGACATAATTGCTAATACTTGTTCTGAAGACGAACATAAATACGATATGATCCCTGTCAGTCCTAAAGCCAAAAACATCTTGTTAAAAATGGCTATCATATATTTTCTGAGACCAGATTCTTTTTCAATTGATCCCGAAAAAATCTTATTCATAATAAAAACTCCGAAATTACTTTCTTAATAAGAATATCATGCCAAAATTTAGATGTCAAACGTCTTCTTATCAAGGATAAATGTTACT
This sequence comes from Holosporales bacterium, assembly GCA_031286725.1. GTDB lineage: Bacteria > Pseudomonadota > Alphaproteobacteria > RUG11792 > RUG11792 > JAIRKP01. The sequence goes on from JAITTR010000050.1 coordinate 21,576, forward strand.
GCCCATAATACTTCAACCACCTATTATCAGTATCGAATAAGTTTCTTATATCCTTTATTCCGCTTTTTAACATAATAAGCCTTTCAAGACCAACTCCAAAGGCGAATCCATACGCGGGTTGTTCAATATTGCACGCCTTAAAAACGTTTGGATGAACCATTCCAGCTCCTCCAATCTCTAGCCATTTGTCTCCGTCTTTAGAAATAATCAATTTCCCCTCTTTTTTGAAATATTTACAATCTACCTCCATCCCAGGCTCGGTAAACGGGAAAAAACTTGGTCTAAACCTAATTGCGATATCTTCGACTTCAAAGAAAAACGAAACGAATCTTCTTAATTCGCTTTTCAAATGTCCGATATTAATCGGCTTTTTATCAACAACTAAGCATTCAACTTGATGAAACATTGGAGAATGAGTCGCGTCAAGAGCATCGTTTCTATAAGTTTTTCCTATAGAAATCATCCGAACGTTAGCTCCTTTATTTAACATTGTTCTTATTTGTACGCATGACGTATGAGTTCTTAAAAGGCTATCCTCTATTTCTTTAAGATAAAACGTATCGTGACTTTGTCTTGCAGGATGATGTTTTGGCATATTTAACGCGTCGAAGTTAAAAAAATCATTTTCGATTTCCGGACCGTCTAAAACTGAAAATCCTCTCGCTAAATAATGATTTCTAATTCTTCTTATAGCTTGGGTTATTATGTGCAATCCCCCAAATTTGTTGTTTTTAATAGGTAAAGTAATATCCAATGTTTCGTTTTTTAGCTTTTCCAACATTGAATATTCTTCTAGTTCTTTCTTTTTTGTTAAAATAAAATCCTCTATAGAACTTTTTATTTTATTTAGCCTTTCTCCAAATAATTTTTTCTCGTCAACCGATACTTCGGATATTGTTTTAAACGCTAATGTAATCGTTCCAGATTTTCCTAATAAATCGGATTTTAATTGTTCTAATTCTTTAAACGAAGTTGTTTTATTTATGTTTTTCAACCAATAATCTAAATTATTTTCTAGTTCTTGAGGGTTCATAAAAAGATTGTTAGAAATAATTACAGCTAAACTATTATATAATAGTTTAGTTGTTTTTGTTATTCCATGTGAATTGTGTTAATAAAAACTTCTTAACGAATTTATCAACAAGATTTTTCATACTTCAGCAACTGTTTCATTATGTTTTTAAAGCATTGTGGAAAAGAATATTAAACATTCTCATTTTAAGTTAATAATTTCGATAGATTTTAATATAATCCTAATGTTTTGTGATTTTTTACAAGTTATTAACAAAATATTTTATTTATATAAATTAAGATTTTTATATCCAGAGGCGAATCTCGCTTCTCTTAGATGAGAATGACAAAATGTTCTACGTGGAACATTATACACGATTTTACTAAAAATTTGATTAAGAACCAAGTAATAGTTTAAAAAGTTCGTGGGCTTCGGACGTTCCGGATTTTAAATTTGCTATAATTTCCAAAAGAGTTTTATTTTGCCAAGAAACCACCATATCAAGCATATAATAGCTAGGGCTATGTTTTTCTATTTTTCTCAGTTTCTCTGATAAAACCTTTATTTGTTCATATATATTATCCCTAACTTCTTGAATGTTTTCTCCTTGTTTTTCTTTATATTCAATCGTTTTATTTTCAGAATCTTCAACAATATATTGAGTCAAAAGGTTTTTTAATTTACTAATATTTTTAATTAATTTAGAAAATACTGTAAATTCCTCATTGGCGGATACGTTAGAAATAGTTTTTTCTAATTCGCTTTTTTCTAATTCTAATTCTTCTATATTTTCAATTATTTCTCCTAAACTGCATCTATTGGCAGTTTTTAATATATTTTGAATTATATCTAATGTTTTTACATTATTTTTCTCGGCAGATTCTAGAATCTCTTTAGCTTGGTCTGGAGCTCTTATTGAAATAGATTTCATCTCAAGAGCGTAATCGTAATTATAAATGCTAACGCTATTCTCGTTTTTATTTATAAATGGAATTGAAACCGCTCTTTTATTTATTGTTTCATATATCCAATCTAAAATTTTAAATTTTTGTTCTTCATCGGCAATATCTTCTTTGCTTTTCGGATAGCAATCTTTCCAATATATTTTGATGAATTCGTTTAGAATTCTGATACCTCTACATATCCCTTTAAACCCGTCTAAAATAGTTATAGCCTCAATTAACCACCCGATTATCTGCAAATCCTTTGACTTCGTTATGAGAGTCTCTATGCATATCTTTTCGACTAAAACCCAATCGGCCTTCTTTAGATCCCTTTCCCAAACTCCAAGAGAAAGCCTTTCGTCCTCTTCAAATCTAGCGTCCCTTATAGCGTCGTAAATTTGAGATAAAGACAAATCCTCGCCACACACATTTGGCGAATCTCCAATATTCTTTAATACATCCTCAATCGAATAGTTTATTCTATTCATAAATTTCGCCTTTAAAAACTATCGTCGGGGTTGATTGAAAAAGGAGACTATCGCTGTTTATTATAACGTTTGACTCTCCGCCTTCGTGTATTATTTTTATTGTATTGTTTAAACATCCAATTGAAAACGCAACTGCGACAGCTCCGCTGCCGCACGATTTTGTCCAACCGACGCCTCTTTCAAAAGTCTTTATTCTCACGACGTTGTGAGAAATTCTATTTAAAAAATGTATATTACAATCCGGATACTTATATCTTAAGTCGTCAATAGTATCCCTCGGTATTGACTCTATATCCGTTTCATAAAGTAAGTGTTTATTCCCTGTGGATACTACTTTTATATTTCCAAAACTTTCTAAAAGCAGAGGCATTGGAAACTCTATTGAAACGGTATTGTTATCTATGCTTGCTCTATATTCTATTCCCGAGATAAATAAACAAAATTTCGAGAGAGCTTTATTCAGAAATCTTTTTATATAAAGAACGGCAGCGCAAGCCCCGTTTCCGCACATTTCGACTTTAGAGCCGTCTTGATTAAAAAACTCTATATTATAATTGCCGCAAGAAATATCGCTAATAAAAACAAATTGATCGCACCCAATTCCAAATCTTCTATCTGACATTAATTTAATCTTATTTATATCAACTTGATCCATAGTAATCACAAAATCGTTTCCATTCGTATGGGTTTTAACAAAACGCATTTTTCGCCTACATAAAAACGAAAAGAGAAAGATATTGAGAAGCAATTTCTCCAATATCGACGGAATTACAATCAGATAATATTTCTATATCAAACTCTTTTAATTGATCTTCATTCTCTTTTTGGATTTCTTTTGTTAATAGAAGCACGTCGAATTTTTCGTTTATTTCTATATTTTCTTCCGAATCTTCCATAATAAACTTCGTAATTGAACTCTTCATTTCAGCAGCTAAAATATAAGTTTTTGAGATATTCGTTTTGTTTGTTATAATATACTTTAAAGATAGGTTCTTTATGCAATACAATCCGAATCTATCCGCCAATTTCCTCAGTTCCTCTTCATTTGCTAATATTTCAAATTTCTTATTCAAAACGTGTTCGTTTATTTCGACTATTCTAGAAAATTCAGGGTTATAAACTTTTTCCACTTTATACCTTTATATGGATCCACTTTTCAGACTTATATCTATGATATAAGGTTGTCAATATACAAATAATTGTGCCTAAAAATAAAGTCCAAGTAAATAGAATATTCAAATATCCTAAACGACGTAAAATGATAACTGGAATCGCAACACATCTCTAAATGTAACTTGCTACTGTCAACAGCCCATACGCTATATCTCCGCCAGCTTTAATTACTCCGGCAAATACCCAACAACATCCATCGAATAAAAAACATACAAATGTTAATCTCAACATTAGAAACGCGTTGTTGATAGTTTCTTTAGAAACTTCGAAATTTATAAATCTATTGATAATAAATTCCGGAAAAATAAAGAAGATGAAAGATAAACAAACGCAAAAAGCAATATGAATTGTTATTCCTTTTTTTTAAACTGAAAATATTTTATGTTTTAATTTAGCTCCTAAAAGATTGGCAGTTATCGCCATTACTCCTTTTTCAAGACCAGCGGCCGTAAAAGCGAGAAGAGTATTGACGGAAACAGCGATAGATTGAAGTAGTGCCGTCTCTTTTCCAATAGAGGAGAGCGTATAATAAACTACGCCCCATGCGGAAAATTCAAGCGCATGTCCAACGCCTCCTGCGATACTTAACTTTAAGTACTCTTTTAAACGAGAAATATTTAATTTAAAATTAAATGTTCCGTATCTATTTCTAGTTTTCTTTCCAAGAAAAAACACAAATAAAATTACTACGCTTGATACCCACGCAGATACTGTTCCTGTCGCAGCTCCGACACTTCCTTTGAGCGTATTTATTCCAAAATAACCAAAAACTAAAATTATATCTAAACAAACGTTAATTATATTCGTTAGAAAAGCGGAAATAGTAACTATGTAACCTTTTCCTATCGAAATAAAAAAAGAAGCTAAGGAGTTATAAACTCCCGTAATCGGAACGCAAAACATAAGAATTCTAAAATATGGTAGTCCTTCCGTTTTGAGATTCTCAGGAATACAATATCGCCCTGCCATCATAGAAAGAGGCACTGAAACAGCAAAAAGTCCAAGAGACCCCCAAATCATTTGCCAAACGGGGTTTCCGGCTAAATTATATTTTTTCGTGCCGTTATAATTTCCAACAAAAGCTCCAGAAATTGAAGTTATAGACATAGCGGCACATTGAAGAGTAGCGCACCAAACGGAAGCTGAAGCTGCTCCAGTCATTGCCTCTATTGAATAGCGAGACAAGATTACTTGATCCAAAATTATCATAAAATGGTTAGATAACGCAGATACCATCATAGGCAACGATATTTTAAACACATCGAAAGTTGTTATATCTTTCGATAAATTTATTTGATAGCCCATTCGTTTCTCTTGTGTCATTGCCCTTGGCAAGAATAGCGCGTCTCAAAACGCAAAACTATATTTTTCTCCGACATCAGGAGATACTAGCGATTGCTAACTTTTTTCAAAATCAAAAATAATTAAAGCGTTAACCATTTTTTAATAATCCTTATCTAAAATTTTATATAGGAAGTAAACGATTAAAAAAGGATCTCAGCATGTTTTTATCTATAGCTCTATTATTAAGCTACACAGGTTGCCCGGATTTCGGTCTTATAAACGCATCTTACGAATGCCTAAATCTAACTAATCCCAATCATTTGGAATCTAAAGATAATGACTCTGACGAATCCGAAATGCAAGGCTCAAATCCAGAGGATACGATTTTAATTTCGTATCTTAAAAAATGTAATAAATTTTCTAAGAAAAAAACTCAAGCCGTTGGAAAATTCTCGTATATCTCTGATAACAAAGAAGAACAGAATAAGGAAACAGACGATAAAGAACAAGAGGATAACGATAATGTTGACGACGAATTGGCTAAGGAAAGATTACAACTGCTCGCTTTTTCAATAGCAGAAAAAGTTGCTCCTCTTCAACAAGTTTCAGATCTAATGGATTTTGACGATTGAAGTTTGGTGTCTTTTCTTAGTTTTTTGCTTGAAAAAGATATTATAAATTCGGATTTATATGATCTAATTCTCGCTAAAACTGGAGATATAGATAATTATGCATATGACCTTTTAATAAGTATTGGAGATATTACGGAAGAAGAGCTAGCAAAATTAAAAGCTAAATACTTTCATATTAATTATACGGATCTTGACGATTTTTCAAGGATAGATGGCATCCAATACGACGAATTTAAAGAATTCCTCGCGGTTCCGTTTAAGATCTCGTCGCAATATATACACATAGCTATAAACGATCCCGACAATATTGAAACTAAAGATAAGATAAATACGAAACTTTCTTCATGCGATTCTATAAAAGATCTAAATAAAATATACTATACGGCAAAGAAAAGCGATATAATTCACAAATTTCAAGAAGTAAATAATTCTGAAATAAGCGTTTTAGAGAAAACTATTCTTTGGGCAATAAACAAAAAAGCCTCGGATATTCATATTACCCCTTTTGAAAAAACTTTTGAAATAAATTTTCGCATAGACGGAACCTTGATTAATTTTAAAACTTTAAACATAGAAAACTTTGAAGAATTAATTATATCTATAAAGGTCATATCAAAACTTGACATATCGGAAACTAGAAAGCCTCAATCAGGGCATTTTCAGAAAAACAATATAGACTTTAGAGTTTCGACACACCCAACAATATATGGAGAAAACGTCGTTATAAGAATATTGAATAAAGACAAAGCAATAATAGACATAGAAAATCTAGGATTTTGTAAAAAACAAATAAAATATCTAAAAACAATCGGTTCATTTTCAAATGGCATTATAATATTTTGCGGGCCAACAGGATCAGGAAAAACTACGTCTATTTATTCAATAATAGAAACTATAAATAAAAAATCTAAAAATATTATGACGTTGGAAGATCCTGTTGAATACAAAATAAAAAATGCCAAACAAACTGAAATAAAACCTGGCGTAATAGATTTTCCGGACGGAATAAAATCAATCCTAAGACAAGATCCGGATATTATTTTAATAGGCGAAATAAGAGATGAAAAAACGGCGAAAATGGCCATTAGGGCGGCCATGACAGGCCATTTAGTTTTAACTACTGTTCACGCTAACGATTCTTTTGGAGCAATAGCAAGACTAAAAGAATTTGATATTCCACAAACATTAATAGCCGATAAC
>JAITTR010000057.1 GCA_031286725.1 Holosporales bacterium
CTACCATAAATGTCGATTTTCCGGAAGCTATATCGTCCGAAGCACCAACTCTACTAAACACTCTATCTACGATTCCAATAGAGGCTTTTTTAGCCGGAACAAAAGAGCCTATTTGAGCCATTATTACAATAATAGCGTTCTGCCTAAGGTACGTGCTTTTTCCTCCCATATTAGGACCGGTTAATATTGAGACGAAAGAGGAATCTTGCGCTTGGTAGTCGTTTTCTATGAATTTTGATCCGGATTTTTTCAAGACCTCTTCAACTACTGGATGTTTTCCGCCAACTATAGTAAATTCTTTATGTTCGGTTAATATCGGTCTTGCGTATTCGTTCTGAATAGCCAAAGAAGCGAACGAATATATAACGTCAATAAAAGATATTCGGTTTGCAATCGAATGAATTATTTCATTTTTCTCAGATATTTTAGCGATTAATTCTTCAAATATAGCCAATTCTCTTATTTTTATATTTGAGTCTGCGGAGTAAATTTTGTTGGCTATTTCGGATAATTCGGCCGTTATATATCTAATCGAAGAAGCAAGAGTTTGCCTGTGAACAAAATTATATGGAATTTTTGACGCGTAGTTAGAGGAAATGTCGATAAAATACCCTAATACTCTGTTATTTTTTATTTTTAAAGTCGGAATACCCGTGTCTTCGGAATATTTTTTTTGCAACTTATTGATTACATATTCCCCATTTTCGAGCAAGTCTAAATACTCGTCAAGTTCTTCGTCAACTCCTTTTTTTATAAAGCCTCCGTCTCTCGCTAATATAGGAGGCTCCGGGATTATCGCAGATTCTATTAGTTTGCATAAGCCGCTTGTAGATTCGTTACGTAAAGATATATCGCTTAATAAAGCGTACTTTGAAATTACGTTTTCTAACTTTTCTGCAGCTTCTAAGGCCGTAGATATAGCTTTTACATCCCTAGGACCGGCTTTATGCATCAAAACTCTAGACAACGCCCTTTCCAAATCTGGGAAATTGCTTAAAATATCCTTTATTTCCGATAAGAGATCTTTATGCTCGGTAAGAAATTCAACGTAGTCTAAACGCTTATTAATTTTCGCAATATTAGTCAAAGGCTGCTTCAACCATCGGTTCAATAACCTCCCCCCTTGAGAGGTTAAAGTTTTGTCTATTGCGTTAAGCAAACTGCCGCTATATTCGCCCGACTGCGTTTTTTCTAATTCTAAGCTTCTTCTAGTGAAAGAATCCAAGTTCATAAAATCGCAGTTATTTAGGATTTTCGGAAATGATAAGCTTATTTTATTCGAAACGTATACGGAGGCTATATAATCCACTATTGCCGCCGCCGCGCAAAGTACGTTTTTAGGGAATTTTCCAAACGCGTCGATAAATTTAACATTGAAAAAAGACTCTAATTTGTTGACGGAATTTACTGAAAATTTTGCGTTTGGTATGGGTCTTATTATAGATTTGTATTTATCTACAATATTTAACGTTTCTTTTTTCGAAAGAAGACCGTCGGAACAAATGATTTCCGTTGGGGAAATTTTGGAAAGCGTAGAGAGCAATTCGTCTATTCTTATTTCTTCTACAAAAAAACTTCCAGTAGACGCATCGGCGTAAGCTATTCCAATAGTTTCATTGTGTTCGTCAGAAATCGATAACAAAAAATTATTTGCTTTTTCTCCAAGCATTGACGATTCAACAAGGGTGCCTTGAGTGATAATTCTAACGACTTTTCTCTCCACCATCGATTTATTTCCTCTTTTTCGCCTTGCTTCTTCTGGAGTTTCGACCTGTTCGCATATAGCCACTCGGTGCCCGTTTTTTACTAATTTCGTTATATACATTTCGTTAGCGTGCCACGGTACGCCACACATAGGAACGGCAGATCTTTTCGTTAAATAAAGACCCAATTCTTTTGAAGCTATTATGGCGTCGTCATAAAACAACTCGTAAAAATCCCCTAAGCGGAAAAAAAGCATACAATCATTATATTGTTTTTTTATATCGGCATATTGCCGCATCATTGGAGTCAATTTTTCATTAAACGCTTTTGGCATGGTTTAACTTATGACATACTCTTCAAAGAGTATGTCCAAATTACTCTGCAGGAAATCCTTCAAGTCGTTTATTATAGTTTCCGGAACAGAAGCTCCCGACGTTATAGCGCACTTTTGGACTTTATCAAAAATTTTCAGGTTTAGATCGTTCTTGTCGTCTATTTGAACAACTTTTTTAACTCCGAATTCTTGCGCTATCTCGGCAAGCCTTGTTGAATTCGACGAATAGGACGAACCGACGACTATTATTAAATCCGTTTCGTTCGCTATTTCCTTAACAACGCGTTGCCTTTCTTTTGTTGCGTAACAAATATTGTCTTCAGAGTCGGACTTTATATGAGGGACTTTTTTACGAAGGTGAGCGATTACGTTTTGTATAGAATAATAATCTAAAGTAGTTTGAGTAAAATACATTACTTCTTCGCCAGTAAAATCAGGAAGTAAATCAACATCCATTTCATTAGACACGACAAAAACTTTTTCATTATTTGCATACCCTAATAATGCGGTTATTTCAGGGTGAGCTCTGTTGCCAATAACGATTATCTTTTTTCCTTCCTCAGAAGCTTTTGTTACCGCTTTTTGAATCTCTTTCACTATGGGGCACGTCCCGTCTATTATGGTTAATCTTTTCTTTTCCGCTTTAGCGATAACTTCCGGAGAAACCCCGTGAGCCGAAAACATAACGACGGAATCGTTAGGTATTTCGTCAATTGAGGAAACCTTAATAATTCCCCTTTTTTCAATTTCTTTCATAAATATTTTGTTGTGTATTATATCTTCAATTATATAAGCCGAATTATATAATTTTAAGACCTGATCGGCCATATTAATAGCTCTAGTTACGCCGGAACAAAAGCCCCTCGGAGATAATAAATAACATGTTATTGCCATATATGCCAAATAATTTATTCTTCTATACATTGCAATGATATACTAGCTTTTTAAAAAACTCAACTTTTTAGAGTCTTTCTCCGTATAAGACAAGCGTTTCCGCAATATCCATATCAGAAGAAAGTTACTTCTGTCATGACCCAAATTTGCGTAGAAAGTTATCTTAGAGTTCTTTCAAAATTCCAGATTATGAATGGCATTTTTATTTGACAATAGGGTTAGTATAATAGTTTTATTTTTGTGTTACTATTTACCGTGAACAGAATTAAAAAGAGGAACGTTGATGTCTAGCGATTATATCGTCCTAAGCCGAAGATATAGGCCAAAGGATTTAAAAGATTTAATAGGCCAGGACGTTTTATCGAGTTCTTTAAAATCTTGCTTGAATTCCAAAAAAGTTCCTCACGCTTTTTTGTTTTTTGGCATAAGAGGCGTTGGGAAAACAACGACAGCTAGGATTTTAGCCAGATGTTTAAGTTGTGTTGGAGAAGATGGAAAATCTGACATAACAAGCTCTCCTTGCGGGATTTGTAAATCTTGCTTAGCGATAGATAAAGAGCAGCATTTGGATATAATGGAATTCGACGCGGCTAGCAGAACCGGAATCGACGATATTAGAGAAATAATAGACGCGGCTCAATACATGCCGATTCTTGGAAGATACAAAATATTTATAATAGACGAAGTTCATATGTTGTCGAAAAGCGCGTTTAACGCTCTTTTAAAGACTCTCGAAGAACCGCCTGGACATGCGAAGTTCATTTTTGCGACAACGGAAATAAATAAAGTTCCAGAGACTATATTATCAAGATGCATGACTTTTCATTTAAAACCCGTTTCCTACGAAGCTATTTCAACCCATCTGATATCTATTGCGACAAAAGAAGGTTATAGCCTTGAAAAGGACGCCGCAGATATCATAGCGAGCGAATCTGAGGGCTCTGTCAGGGATTCTCTTTCAATACTAGAGCAAGCAATAATGTTAAGTTTCGAAACAAAAGTCATTGATTCGGATCAAGTTATAAATATGCTTGGCGGAGCTAGAAATTCTGATATACAAGAACTATTAAATTTTATCTTAACTGCCGACACCCAAAATGCGTTGCTGAAATCTGAGGGATTAATAAAAAACGGGTCGGATCCTTTCGTTTTGTATAAAAATATACAATTGGTTCTTTATAAGCTAATAGCCGATAAAATAACGAATGGGATTTCTATAAAATACTCTCTTTCTAATTTATTATATTTATGGCAAATTTTCCTAAAACAATGCGAGAATATGAAATACTCTCCATATCCCGAATACGTTTTAAACGCTACTGTTGTTATCTTGGCTTATACGGCTTCTTTCCCAGAGATAGGAAATCTTATAATAAAAGATAATCAAGATACCAACGGCAATCCAAATTATGGCAAGAAACAGACAAATCTCGCTACTAAAGTCGAAAATATGGTTGGGGAAAAGATAGAAGTTAGAGAAGATAGTTCAAGAAAATTTGTTCAAGAGATACTAGGCAAATTCCCCGGATCCAAGGCTATAGAAATAGAATAGACCTAGATTAGTTTAAACGAGCGGCATATATATTTATTCTAATTCGCAACCATCTAGCCTGTTCTCTAGAACTATAGCGAAGGGTTTGTGTGCGCTATTTTGGCCACAAGCATATAAATTCGCCATAAATTGCCCCATCTTTTTTGATAGCTTTTATAAAATCTGCTAAAATGTTTATATAAAGGATTGTTTTATTAAAGGATAAGTTATGAACAGAAAAATTTTATTGAGCTTAAGCCTCGTTGCGATGGGGATTACAATAACGGCATGTAACAAAACATGCAGAGTTGACGGAGTGGCCGGCTCTATAGCTCCCGGATCGGCAGAGGATTTAGCTGCGAATGTTCCAAACACGGTATATTTCGATTTTGACAAATCTGCCGTATCAGACGCTGCGAGAAAGAGAATTGAAGCTCAAGCTTGTTGGTTAAAAACATATGGCGCTACAAAAGCGACGATTGAAGGTCATTGCGACGTTCGAGGAACAAACGAATACAACATGGCTCTTGGAGAAGCGAGAGCAACCGCTGTTTCAAAAGAATTGAAAACTCAAGGAGTTGACGCCAGTCGATTGACAACTGTTTCTTATGGAAAAGAGAGACCTATAGACGACGGAATAAACGAAGTATCCCACGCTAAAAACAGAAGAGCCACGACCGTAATTGGCGGTTAAGTAGGATACAAACCTTCGCGGAGCTAATTTTTCGGCTCCGCTTTTCTTAAACTTTTCATGAATATATATCGCGGGTTTGTTGGCGTTTCGAATAATTTAAAGCTGGCTTTAGAACTATTTGTTATTTTTCTTGTTTTCTTTTATTTTATTTTTCATGCTATCACTGGAGAAAACGGATTGTTTTCTTATTTAATTGTTAAAAAAAAGGTTAATGAGACTTCGGTTAAGTTAGAAAATTTAACTCGTGAAAGATTATATTTAGAAAATAATGTACGCTTACTAAGTCGCCAGACCTTAGATCTCGACATTCTTGAAGAAAGATGTCGGATTATATTGAATTACGCATATCCAAACGAAATAATAGTCAAGAGGAAAACCATAATTTCCAACGAGGGGAAATAGCCATAAGGTTAATTTGCGCATTTTTCTGTTGCCACTTAATTTATATATGTCTGCTTAATTAAACACATACTCGAATTAATTG
>JAITTR010000006.1 GCA_031286725.1 Holosporales bacterium
CGAGTAGCTCCAAGTTGCGCAATGAAATTACGATTAGAATCGAAGTTGAGGATGAAGAAACGGGAACAAAATCATATAGAGAAGTGGAAGAAAAACTTGAAGATCATCCAGAAGTTCAAAAAGAATGGAATAATTATTTGAAAAATCATTGGAACGATTGGATGCAGCGTCACAACGAATGGGAAAAATTACAAAAACTTTATGGCGAGTTATATTTAATTTATCAATCGTTGCTCAAATCTAGAGAAGAATACGAGCTTATCCTAGGAATTGGGCTACTAGCATATAAGAATAAGGAAGAAAAATTATTCAAACGTCATTTGATTGTTGCAAATGCAGAGCTCAAATTGAATTTGGAAAACGGTCGGCTTACGTTGGCAGCGAATCCGGACGGATGCTATTTAAGAATCGACTCAAATATGTTTGAGAACGAACTGTCGCAAAAGGTGGAAGAAGACGTAGGTGGCATATTGGAGGAAATTGGGAACGATCCATTTGACTTGGACAACGTCGAAAAATGCCTAAAAATTATTCTTAATTCAGTATTTTTAGATGGCGAATACAAAAGACAATTTGAGCCTATAAAAAATTCTGAAAAACCAGTTGTTACGTTCGCTCCGGCCATTATTTTACGAAAACGATCCACTAAAGGATTGGTGAACGCGCTAAAGAATATTGAACGTTTAATAGACGAAAACGCGAAAGTTTCTGATATTTTTGCCAATCTTGTGGATATGAGCTCACATGATTGCGGCGAGAACAATGAAGAGAGTCGCGCCATATCTTCAGACGAAATGATATTTTTCCCCAAACTCTGTAATGAAGAACAAAAAGCTATAGTACAGAAGATAAATAGATCTAGGGGCGTATTGGTTCAGGGACCTCCTGGCACAGGAAAATCTCATACCATAGCTAATTTAATATGTCATCTCTTGGCAAAAGGACAAAGAATACTTATCACGGCTAAAACTTCTAGAGCTTTATCGGTTCTTAGAGAACAGCTGCCGGAAAACATAAGGTCGCTGGCTATTAGTCTTTTGGGAACGGGAGCGGAAGAAAAACAACTTTTGGAGCAAAGCGTAAACAGTATTCTACATAAAAGCAATTTCTGGAGTGAAAAAAAGGAAACGCGCAAGCGACAAGAATTAGAACAAAAACTTGATACTTTAAAACAAAAACTAGAAAGAGATAGACAAAGACTTAGAGACATAATAGAATCGGAAACGATTGCTCAATCAGTTGCTTGCGATAGATATTCTGGAAAAGCAAAAGAAATTGCGGAAAATGTAAACGGCGAGCGAAATAATTATTCTTGGTTTAAAGACAATCCACAGTCAAATAAAGAATTTTCATTATTGCCTAACAAATTGCTTAATGTCTTGCATGAGATGCGAAAAAACAAAGCCAGAAAAGAAGAGTTGGCTCTTGATTTTGAGGCTGTGGATTTTTCATATAATGAATTTGTAGACTTAGTCTACGGATTGAAAAATATTCCTGCAAGTGAAAGCGCTTCGAATAATTCAATATTAAAGATGGAGCTCTCAAGGCTCTCCATTGACGTTTTGAAAGATTTTTTATTCAAAATTCAGAGTCTTTATGAAATTGAACAACGTTTTAATTCTTTGCCGGATAAATGGATTGCGTCAGAATTTAACAAAATGAAAACAGGAAGTTCTATTTTATGCGATATTCAAGAGAAAATTAACGCAATACTGCCGAGTATAAAAAATGTAGCCGATATTGCAGACGATTATAACATAAGTTTTCCAGATGATTATAATATCAAGCAAATTCATGACGATGCGTTAATGCTTCAAGATCTTGTCCAAGATGGTAAAAGCATGAGTAGATTAAATTTATTTATGCCAAAATCAACAAGAGATTGTTTGTATATTTTTGAAAACATAAAAATTAATGGAAAAACTTGTTCAAAAAATGCGGCGGATTTAGAAAATTTGATCAAAATTTTAAATTTTCGCATTGGAATAGAAAAAATATGGAAAATTTTAAAAGATTTTATAACACGCGACACTGAATCTCCCTATTCTTTACAAATCATTGAAATAAGAAAAACTAACGATACGATAAAAGAGATAATAAAAACGAAAGAAATTTTTGACAAATTGAACGAGTATCTTGAATTTACTGGCGTCCACATAGACATTTCATCGAGTCAAAACTTGTCAAACGTTATAGTTGTTTTAAACGATCTGTTAGCGGGAGAGCGTAGGGCGGAATTATCTAAAAAGATTTCTTCTCTCGAGCAACAGCTGGCGATTTTTTCTAAGAAAGAAAATATTCATCCAGTTATGGGCGTACTGTTAAAAGCTGTGAGAGAACGAGACACGGAAAAATATAAAGAGGGAAAACTAACTCTAGATTCTCTAATTGAGGAACGCCGTATTTTTCTCGAATTTAAAAATCGTCTCAGAGAAATAGGAAAAGTTATTCCAGCAACAATTAAAGAAATGGCTGTTTCTTGCTATGAACCTCATTGGGAAGACAGGATAAAACAAATAGAAAATGCCTGGTATTGGGCTCAAGCCAATGATTGGATTACAAACTACGTCAATAAAGACGATGTCCCACAACTAAAAGTATCTTTGAAACAGACTGAGGACAATATTGGCAGCATTATTGCGGAATTGGCCTCGCTGAGCGCTTGGAGTTTTTGTGTTAATCGCTTAACCTCCAATCATAGAAGGCATATGGAAGCTTGGCAATTGTCAGTTCGAAAATTAGGAAAAGGCACGGGTAAGCATGCAAACCGCCATAGAAGGGAAGCGCAAAGACATCTGGCCGAATGTCGAGAAGCTGTTCCAGCATGGATCATGCCTCTTCATAGCGTTTGGAATAATGTAAATACAGAACTAGAAATTTTTGACCTAGTCATTGTTGACGAAGCTTCGCAATGCGGATTAGAAGCTCTGCCATTATTTTATCTAGCTAAAAAAATATTGATCGTTGGAGACGATAAGCAAATCAGTCCTGATAACGTAGGAGTTAAGCGGGATGAAGTAACCCAGTGGAAAAACGAATATTTACATGATGTCAGCGATTTGGGGCAATTCGATATCGACAGCAGCTTATTTGATATTGGTAAAATCATGTTTAGCGCAAACAAAGTGACACTACGAGAACACTTTAGATGTATGCCGGAGATAATCAAGTTCAGCAACGAGCTGTGTTATTCCAGCACTCCGCTGATTCCTATGAAACAATATGGCACAGATAGACTGTCTCCGCTTGAACATGTTTTTTTAAATAACGGCTATAAGGAAGGGGACGGTCAAGCTGCGCATAATAAAGTGGAAGCCGAAGTTATTGCTAATAGAATCGCCCAACTATGCGGAGATGAAAAATATGATGGAAAAAGCATAGGAGTCGTTATTCTCCAAGGGAAAAATCAAGCAAGTCTGATAGAAAAGCTGTTGCTCGAAAAATTAGGTCAAAATAAAATAGCCGAACGTAGAATTGTTTGCGGAGAATCATCTCAATTTCAAGGAGATGAAAGAGATATCATATTGCTTTCTATGGTTGTGGCCAATAATGATAAATTTAGGGCGTTGACCGGTACTAAAGCGGAACAGCGTTTTAATGTCGCAATGAGTCGAGCGAAAGAGCAGGTAATTCTTTTTCATTCCGTTAGGATGAGTGCTCTCAGTCCAAGCTGTTTAAGAAGGAAGTTGATTGAATTTTTCGAAAGAAAAAATATTAATTCAGTTGCCGGAATAACGCTGGAAGAGTTGGAAAAATTAGCCTATACGGCTGATCGCAGTTATGTGAACGCTTCAGGTCCGTTCGAAAGTTGGTTTGAAGTAGACGTTGCCCTTGAAATTATGCGAAGAGGTTACAGAATCACTATCCAGCACGAAATCGCCGGA
The DNA here is from genome assembly GCA_031286725.1 of Holosporales bacterium. GTDB lineage: Bacteria > Pseudomonadota > Alphaproteobacteria > RUG11792 > RUG11792 > JAIRKP01. The sequence goes on from JAITTR010000006.1 coordinate 3,885, forward strand.
AGACGAATCGATTTGGTCGTAGAAAGAGGTCAATCCAAATTAGCGGTTGAGTGCGACGGAGACTATTGGCAATGGAATTGATAGATATAAAGAAGATATGCAAAGGCAGCGTCAATTGGAGCGCTGCGGCTGGGAATTTTTCAGAGTAACATCGTCTTCTTTTTACTTTAATAAAGAGAATTCGTTGACAAAACTATGGAAATTGATGGACGAAAGAAATATTTTCCCTTGTGCGACGACTTCGTCGGAGATAGAAGAGGACGAAGAAAATGGTAACGCCTTTTGATGACGATGCGATTAGCGATTATGCGGACGACGTTACCGAAGAAGATAGTCGCAATAATTTTTACGAAACAAGCGATACCGTAAGCCTATTTCCAAATATTTCATTGCAAGACATGGATGCAATCGAGATTTCAGAGCGCATAATAAAAGTCTTACAAAAATGTCCAAACACTTCCTGTAGTTCCGATTGACAAAATTCAGGACGTTGCTAACTAATAATCTAGCGGCAAGCTGGATTTATTTATATTGAAACAAATAATCAGTTTATGCATACTATTTACATAGTGGCACTTTTGTTGTTTGGGACGTAAACTACCCCCGATATGCTACTTAAGTATCAAATTGTTGTTAGGATACCGTCGATAGAATTGGTATGAAAGATACCAAACGCAAAGGGTAGCCGACGGATACCGCTTCACAAATAGAAGTGCTCTTTTCTTTTTCTTAAATAGCTATTGCCGTACGTTATTCCTGTAAATTTCTTTGAGAGGAGAACCAACCGCGGCTCTCATAGACTCCGTCTCCTCTGTCGCCCTTCGTAAAAGGCGTCGTCAGGCCAAGAGGTCTAGCTCAAAAACGAAGAGAGGATAAAACAGGAGAAACAAAAGACTATACGGGGCAGAGTCTCATTTGTTAGCGTTGACATTGTATTTAATATAGATATGCAAGAGAGAATTCAAGATATGGCAGACGGCCTCAGGGTTTTTGTCCATGACGAAGAGTTTATTTCTTGGAAAGACGTTTGTAAGATTACAAGTTTGGAATATCGTACTTTGCTTGAGTTGTATAAGAATGGTTTTTTCGTTAAGCCTTATCAAGCTTCCCGCGTACTTTCTTTCCTCGTAAAGCTGTTCTGGAGTGGAATAAATGCGAGATAGTGAGAAGATACCCTGAGTTGTTTTACCCCTATTTAAAAGACTTAGCCCATAAGAAAGCTCTGTAAGCGCCAGTAAGGGTAAGCATGGTTCTTGGTAAGAACAAACATTAACATGCCGTGGCAGGCTAACCCATCTATGTGCGGCATGTTCTCACAAGCGATTGGTTAGCGAGAAGAACATCCTCCCGCACGCAGATAGATTCGCTTTAAACAAGAAAAGGAGAAGAAGTATGCTAGATAAGTTTGAAGATGTGCACGAGTTAGGCCAATTAGGCGGGAGAATTATAAATGGAATAAAAGATTCCTTGCACAAGCTAGCCGGCGTAAGAGTGGAGCTTAGAGAAGACCCAGATAAATGGGCAGACAGAGATAAATGGGACCAAGTAGATGCCGCAGCCCTGCCGAAGACGCATATGAATATGAAGAAGAGGAAGATTCTTGGGGAGGAATTCCTAAATCTAGAAAATTAGACGAGGTAGCAAAAACTAGTATGCGAAGATATCGCTCTCCTACAGAGATGGATGAAGCAAACAGAGAGAAGAGGCATACTCATCGACGCAATAGAATGAATGCCCATAGCTTAGGAGCTGTTGCCCAATACGTTCAAGCTATGGATGATGTTACAGACGCTGATCTAGAGGCTTTTCTTGATATAGCTTATCTAGTTGCACCCCTAGCAATAGGAAATTTATTTATACCTCCTAATCATCCTCAATCTTTTACCGCTTTGGATCTTTTCGGGGCAACTATTAATGCTTATAACCATGGGCATGGGAGACTAGGAGCCTCTGGGATGAATCATGTCCATTGGAATAACGCTTATATGCCGCTATAACCGACTACACGGCTACTAATCTTCATTTTGGGGATTTAACATTTACTAATCATACCCCAGCTCAAGTCCAAAATGGAGAAATATTTATACCAGCAGACTTTCCTGTTCAGGAACAAGGAACTGGCAGACGTGTCCTCGCTTTTTATATAGCTTAATATTATATTAACATAGAAAATCCCAAGTTATCATCAATCGTCTTCATGCGTCATAAACGGCAAAACAATCTTCCTTTGTTTTAAAACCCGGGGGAATACCGGGGGAAAATTCAATTTTGTGTTTTCAGACTAACTGAGTCTTGTGTTGGAGTCTTGAGAACCCTGGTGCCGATTGAGGGACTTGAACCCCCGACCTACTGATTACAAATCAGTTGCTCTACCAACTGAGCCAAATCGGCAAATATTTGGGGCGAGTGATCGGGATTGAACCGACGGCCTCTAGAGCCACAATCTAGCGCTCTATCCATCTGAGCTACACCCGCCAAACAGGAGAATTATTGCACCTTTCTTCAAAAAAGTCAAAACGTTTTTGAGCGAATAAAAACTAATTGAGAAAGATTAATTAATATGTTATAATTAATCATAGGCGGTATTAACTCAAAGTTTTATGAAAATTATATTTAGCGTTTTTTTGATAATTATAGGTTTGGTCGGAAAGGCAATGGCGGTTCCTGTCGAAGGATATGACGGCCACATGACGCAGGTTAGAGCGAGAAACCCTGGAATAGACAATACGATTTTAAGGGACGGTTCTCATTATGTGGACACGATTCGAGAAATAAAAAACATTATAGCAAACGATGGAGCAATTAATTATCCTATTCCTACTGACTTAAATGTTTTGACTGATGCGTATTGGAATTTAATAGTTTTTTCCGATTATATAACGAAAATTGAAGTAGATGAAGAGATAGAGTGTAATGCAGCGGGGATTGATAATTTGCATGACGGTCTTGTTGCTACATGGGGCTTTGAAAATAAGATAAACAGTGCAATAGAAGACGTTAAAAGGCATTGCGCGTTTATAAACTTGTATCCTCTTTTAGAAAGAGTTAAAAAACGACACTCTTTTGAACAACATATGGGCGATTTGCCGGAACAAGGCTGGAAGGCAGATAGGGTAGAAAGTAGGAATTATAATAACGTTATGTGTGAACTTACTTTACAAAATCATGGATGCTCAAGAACATTGCTACCATACCTAGACAGGGAGGAGAACCGTATGCGTAATTTTTCTCGTTGTAATGAAGTTCGAGCTCATCCCTATAATGGATATGACCAACTTGGGCGGGATGAGTTTAATGCCAGAATTCCAATAGATGATCTGAGAGAAAATATTATAAATGATTTAAGTACAGATCAATTGGGCCAAGACTTTATTATTACCGTCGAAAGTCCGCTATTGATTGGTCCGGACCTTGGAGAAATTGCTTTAAAGCCGCAGTGGGCGTTTTATAATGGCGGAGACGTTCATGGAAATGTAGAGTGTTTTGTTAAGGTTTATAAGGCAGGTCACCCAACACCGGATATGGTACATTTTCCTTTGCAAGAGGTTTCCCTTCATGATGGTGGTGTCGTAGGGCAGATGGTTGCGTCTAATGATAGCCATCCTTTAGGCTTCAGCCGAGATAATGAAAATCGAGCGCTATTGTATTCTGTTCTATACAGTAATCCTATTGCGGGGACGACAAAAACGGGCCTAATATTCATATTTTCAAATGCGGCATATACTTGTTGGGAGTTCCTTCGTCAGTGGCCGATATCAATAAGCCAAATTTTACAAATAATGTATATCTGGGGATATGTCCACGCAGATGTTATGCAGTTGTTAGGAATTCCTGTGCCTTAACCTCTATAGCCTTAACCAGCCACTCCTCTTCTGAAGCGGCTGGTTCTACTTCGCTAGGAATATAATAAAGACCTTTTTTTTAAAAAGAAAACTAACGTTTCAGTATGTTCGTCAATAATTGTGTAAGTAATCTCAATAGATTACGACGTTCTGGAAAAAGTAACTGCCACAAAATTCTTAGAAAAACTATCGGAATATTTACAAAACCCTATGGCGGTTTATTTAATACAATTTACGTAAAATTTTAGGGGACAAAAAAGTTTTTGCATTTGGAAAACGCAATAGGGTATCCTAAAAATATGGGCGGGGAGTTGGCCGTCTATATCAAACCTAATAGAATATCAAGACAGTTTTGAATATTCTAAACAATCCATTTTATTTGAAAGGAGAACATAGCATGTTGTTTAATACTAATAAATTCTTAGAAGATTCTAAGAGAATACATTATAAAAACGTTCAGGAGATATTGAATGAGTTTGCGGGTCCCGATGAGTGCCTCAATAGCAAAAAATATATGTACCCGCTCATAAATACGAATTCAATGGAGCGGATATTAAAGCGAGAGATATCTAATGATAAAAAGATTTTTTTGTAGTATATTTAAGCATATAAAAGCGTATGCGGTTGGATTTATCAATGTCTGTCCCAAGGGCGTCTAAACGCGCGTCGAGAATAGCCGCGGTTCAAATGATGTATCAAAAAGATGTTTCTGGTATGGACGTTGAGAATATATTTTATAACTTCGTAAACTATTACATGAAAGAATCCAATGAATATGACGATATCAACTATAGGTTTTTTAAAAGATTAGTAAGTTATTTTTCCAATAGCGAAATTAACTTTGAAGATCTTATTTTAAAGACTCTCCCAACCGGAAAAACGACTTACGCTATATCGGCAATAAATAAAAGCATATTAAAAGTCGCAATTATAGAAATAATTTTCGAAAAAACCGATATACCCGTTATAATCAACGAATACGTTGAAATAACTAAGCTATTTTCAGATTTAAAGTCCGCAAAATTTATAAACGCAATATTGGATAAAATTTCAAAGCAAGTCGAACGAAAATGCCAAATAAAAGCGTAATATTTTATTCTATATCGTCTGAATTTTCAATCTTTGCTTTAAAATTAATTGAAAAAACATACGATACTGGCGAAAACATTTTGTTTTTATGCGACAACGACGACGAAGTTCAATTCTTCGACTCAAGACTTTGGATTTATTCTCGCTTAAGTTTTATACCTCATGGTAGCAAATTCTCGCTATCTAATTCTGATGCCACTTTTTGCCAAACTTGGGTATCTAGCGAAATTGAATTCGTCAATGCTCCTCAGAGTCTGCTTCATAACGGATTTGATTCGTTAGAATATGAAAAAATAAGAAATTTTGAAAAAGTAATAGACGTTTTTGATAAAAAGACCATTGAATCAGCGAAAAAAAGAGCGGAATTATACAAAGATATTGGCTTTGCTTCTCAAAAGCTTTGGGAGCAAAACGGCGCTCTTTGGACCGCCGGAAGCTTATTATCGTAACGGGGGAAACCGATATCAAGGATTTTTCGTTTGCGTTTTTGGAACTAAGCAAGCTCAAGAAGAAGTTTAAGGAGTTAGCAACAACAATATACTTCTTTCGAAATAGACAAAAGAGAATGAAAATCGTAAAACATTATAAAGAGA
>JAITTR010000037.1 GCA_031286725.1 Holosporales bacterium
CGGGAGGCGACTCGGGGCGGGCGGGTGGCCAGCGAAGCTGGCGAGCCGCCTCCCGCCCCCTCAAAGCTTTACGCTTTGAGGGGGACAATATTAAAGCGTTAGAGATAAGCATAAAGTAAGGAAAAGCTTAGAAAATACAAAAAAATAATCAAGGCTAAAATTATTTTTGAAAAAGTTTGTTGAAATAATATAGAAAATCCAATACTTTGACGATCGATATTAGGATGAATTTTCATAAAATTTTGAGGGATAAAAAATAATTTGAAAAATAACTAAAAAACGTCGTAACCTAAATTTAGATCTGGTTGTTTTGAAAAAACTTGGTGGTCGCAATAGGATTTGAACCTATGACCTTCGCGATGTGAACGCGACGCTCTACCAACTGAGCCATGCGACCAAAAGAGCTTTCAATGGCTTGATCTTAGCAGAAAATACGTATTTTATTCAATAATTTAAGTTTTTATTTTTTAAGGAGTATAAAATCATGACAATTTCAGAAAGAAGACCTATTTCGCCAGCTAGCGATAATTTTTCAGATATAAGCAAATTTATATCTTATCTCAAAGGCGAAAAAGAAAACCATGGAAGCGTGACTCTTCCAAATTCGATTTATAATTCAATAAGCAAAAAGATACAATCTCTTTGCCCTATAAGATCTCTCGCAAGGATAACTTCTACTTCTGGCGATAGATTAGACGTAGTAGTCGATATAGACGAGGAAGAAGAGTCGGGCTGGATTCGCAACGAAATTATAAGATGCGAAGAAATTTCCGCAGTATCTAAGATATCGATTTACCTTCACGAATTGTTTGCCAAACCGAAAGTTACAAGCTCAATACTTGAAGACCATACGACTAAAGTTGAAGATTTTATTAACGATAAAATCACGACGCAAATGGCCGCTGCAGAAAATAAAGCATTTTTGTTTGGAGACGGAAAATTCCAGCCCAAAGGAATCCTGACGTACGAAATATCTACCGAAAGAGAAAGCCCTGGGAAAATCAGAGGAATAATCGCCGGAGAGCCAGGAGCCATAACTAACTATAAAGCTATAGTCGAGGTCATGGAATCTCTTCCGTCGAAATACCTCTCTGGAGCCTCTTGGATAATGTCAAGAAATGCGGCTTCGCATATAAGGACGATACGAGACGAAACTACGGGGAAATTCCTCTGGCAAAATTCCTTAGCTCATGGAGTCCCTGATACGCTTCTCGGCTATCCGGTTGTTATATGCGACGACATGCCGAAGGTTACGACGGAAGAAGCCATGTGCGTCCCGGTTTTGTTTGCTAACCTATACGAAGGATATCAAATAGCGGAAAAACCGGACATTAACATAATGAAAGACCCATATAATGCCAAACCGTTCGTTGAATTTTACGCGACAAAACGGGTTGGAGGAGACGCGGTCAATTTAAGAGCTATAAAGGCTCTTGTTTTAAAAAGAAGCTAATCACAGTTTAAACTCGTTTTTCTTTTGGAATGCAATCCGCAAATTTAGTTAAGATTACGCTTTCTTGGCTAATTTTATTAAATAAGATTCAAAAACAGAAGCGGCCTTTGAGCTCAGTCGCCTCCTGTATCTTACGTAAAAAACTGACCTCAAAGCGTAAAGCTTTGAGGAAGGCATTTTCTATAAACGGAGATTATTTAAGGGTTACTATGACAAAAGTTTACGATCAAGGTTGTATTCTCAGGGGCGGCGACTCTGCGGCTCAAAAGAGCCGCAAAGCGGAGCTTGAAAAGCTTCGCCCGCCGGCTTTGCCGGCGAGTCGCCGCCCCTGAGAATACCCCAAGCAAAATTAAAAAAAGGAGAAAGAAAATGACAATGCCAATTTTACAAGCCGTTCTAGCTTTAGCTCAATTTGTTCCAGCCGTTTCAAAATTAATCGGCGGCTCAAAAATAGACGCTATATCCAAAAAGATAATCGACATAGCTAAAGCGGTAACGAATGCCCAGAACGAAACAGACGCAGTTGAAAAATTAAAAGCGGACAAACAGTTAATGACGATTTTTCAAAAAGCTCTCATAGACTCGGAGCGAGAAATAGAACTCGCGTTAATAAAAGATAAAGAAAACGCAAGAACCAGGGATATTGCCATAATAAATTCCGGGAAAAGAAATAAAAGAGCTGACATTATGGTAATAGCCGCAGCTGTCGGCCTTATCGTATGCCTTTTATGCTTGATTTTCTATCAAAACGATCTACCGGGAGAAGCAGTCGGAATTATATCGACAATCGCGGGAATCTTCGGCTCCTGCTTAAAAGACGCCTATAATTTTGAATTTGGCTCCTCAAGGGGCAGTAAAGAAAAGGATTTTACCGTAGCCTCTATCATAAATAAAAATAGTTAAGAAATCGTTTTTGCTCATAAGAAGAAAGAATTTCTAAATATAACTCGACCCGCTTGAATAATAACGCTGGCGAACCAATAAAAAATTCTTCTCGCAAATATGATCTAAGTTCGTCAAATTTCTAAAATTACTGGGGCATGATCGGAGGGGCGGAGTTGATTTCGAATTTCTTTCGCCACATGGCAATTATTAATTTGAATTCTATGATCGACGAAAAAGTAATCTAATCTTAGCCCTTTATTTTTTGAAAACGTTTCGCGTCTATAATCCCACCAAGTATATATTTCTTCAAAAGGGCGTAACTCCTTCATTATGTCTCTATATCCTAAATTGACGATATCTCTTAGCTTGGTTCTTTCCAATTCCGTGCAGCAGATTTTGTTTTTCCATAAATCGGGGTCGTAAACGTCCGTGTCTGCCATGGTTATATTGAAGTCTCCGGCTAATATATATTGAGACAGAGAGGAGGTTTGCTTTAAGCGATTAATTAATATATCTAAAAAGTCTAGCTTATATTGATATGCAGGGTCGTCGGGGGATTTTCCGTTAGGAACATATACGGAAGCGAAATTATAACCGTTTATTAAGGCTTCTACATAACGAGCTTGAGAATCTTCAAGGAAGATTTCAGCACCAAATATAACGTCTTCTATCATATATTTTGACAATATGGCGACTCCATTATAAGATTTTTGGCCAAATATACGACAATTATAACCTATATCATCAAAAATATATTTAGGGAATTCTTCCGTTTTACACTTTATTTCTTGCAACAATATTATGTCTATATCGTATTTTTCGATAAATTCTAAAACTTGGCTTAGCCTAACTCGTACAGAATTAACGTTCCATGTCGCTATTTTCATAAGCCCTTGTTTCGAATCGTGTTGGGAACGAAAGACTTTCCGCATTTACATTTATGTTTTGTAGAGTTGTTTATTACCGTTATTTCCCCCTCTAAAACAGTTTTAGATACAATAGATATATTATTAGAATACTGGAGAATTTGAGGTTCTATATAAAACTGCACGTCCTCAACTTCAACAATAATATCGTCTTTTCCTGGGCAATCTAGAGTTAAAACAAACATTCCCCCCGCGCAACCGGATTTTTTGAAGATTATTCTCGGATACTTGTTTGAACGTTTCATAACGTTTTGTATTATCTCTTTCGCTTCTTTAGATATTTCGATTTTCATATTTTCCCGGTTATATCTAAAGCTTTTAAAAGATCGTTTAATTCCTGTCTTGCAGCTATGTGCGAGAGACTTGTTTGAGCGCATGAAACTTTTCTGTCTAAAAGAGTTAACCCGGACAAGAAAAGTTCTCTAAAGATTACTCTTTCTTTAAATCCGTTTGCAAGCCTAAACCCGATTCTTTTGGAAAGAGCGCTTAGAATTCTGTCTAATTCTTGTCTGTTTTTAGACATCATATTAGACATTCTATTGACCAAAACTATCCAATCTATGGATTTTTTATCTCTAATAGCTCTTTCTTTCTTTCGGTTCCATACCATTTCGGCATATGTGCTGGGGGTTAGATCGTTGGTTTCCAACTCTTTTATCTTGACCAATAGGTCTAAGTCTATAAAACTCTCATTCATAGGAGTTATTATAATGTCTGCGAATGAATGAGCGATTTTAGACAAATTACTATCGCTTCCAGGAGTGTCTATGACTATATAATCAAAGTCTGTTAACCTATCGATAATATCGGAAAAGTTTTCGAAGTTTTCTTTTTCCATCGAGGAAATTAAATCGGTTTTACTATCAAAAACGGTCGTATGAACAGGCGTCAGAATCTCGGGATTGTTCTGCTTTGTTCTTTCCCTATTTTCTATATATCTTGAAAACGTCCCTTGTCTTGCGTCAACGTCTATGGTCGCCACTTTATATCCCTTTGCCAAAAGGCTTACGACAAGGTGCATAGCCAAAGTCGACTTTCCCGTTCCGCCTTTTTGATTGCCAAAAACGATAATCTTTCTCGTCATAAGCGACCGTAGAAAAAACAAAAACCGCTATAATCTTAGCGCTTTAGTTCTCGTTAGAAAACTCTACATTTAATTTACCCACGTTTACGAAAGACTGTTTACAATAATTCTGGCGGTACAGATATAAGCCAATTAATAGATTTAATAAATCCGCATTAGGCCAGAGTTGCAGAAGATATTGTTGAAAAACAAGGAGTTACGAGAGATGGTAGTTTTCAGCGGTTCTT
>JAITTR010000049.1 GCA_031286725.1 Holosporales bacterium
GGTGGAGAGCGAGTAAAACGAGCGGACCTTGACAAAATTTAGGGCGGATATGGTATAATTTTTGTACCATATCCGCCCTTTGGCAAGGGGTTTATTATTTTTGCAAGTAGCGTTTTAGATATTTCCCGGTATAGCTAGCTTCGCAATTTGCGACATCTTCAGGAGTCCCTTGAACGACTATCTCTCCGCCTTTTTGTCCCCCTTCTTTTCCTATGTCTATTATCCAATCTGCCGTTTTTATAACGTCTATATTATGCTCAATAACAACGACAGAATTCCCAGCTTCAACAAGGATATGCAAGATTTCCAACAGTTTTTTTATATCTTCCATATGAAGCCCAGTCGTTGGCTCGTCAAGAATATAAAGAGTTTTTCCCGTTGATTTCTTTGATAACTCCTTAGCGAGTTTTACTCTTTGAGCCTCGCCTCCAGAAAGAATTGTGGCTTTATGACCAAGCGTTAAATATCCAAGACCAACTCGGCAAAGACAATTTAATTTTTGGTATATAGCCGGTTGATTTTTAAATAGCTGAGCCCCGTCTTCTATTGTCATATCCAAAATATCTGAAACGCTGTTTCCTTTAAATTTTATTTCTTGCGTTTCTCTATTAAATCTTTTCCCGTGGCATTGATCGCAAACAACGTAAACGTCCGGTAAAAAATGCATCTCAATTTTGATGACGCCGTCTCCTTTGCAAGCTTCGCATCTTCCGCCTTTTACGTTAAAGGAAAATCTTCCGTTAGTATATCCCCTAGCTTTTGATTCGGGAAGAGAGGAATATAGCGTTCTTATGTCAGTAAAACACCCTACGTAAGTGGCCGGATTTGATCTAGGGGTTCTTCCTATTGGAGCTTGGCTTATATCAATAACTTTGTCTATAAGATTTATGCCCTTTATGCCTCCTAAATCTTTGACGTTATGTTGTCCGGAAATTAGCGTACGATAAACGGCATTAAAAAGGGTATCTATAACTAAAGTAGACTTTCCAGAGCCGGAAACTCCAGTAACGCAAACAAAAACGCCCAATGGAATTCGAACGTTTAAATTTTTCAAATTGTTGCCGCTAGCCTCTATAATTTCTATAGACTTCTTTAGATTAACGGGTCTTCTCATTTTAGGAATATCTATTGATTTTGTCCCCGATAAATATTGACCGGTTAAGCTATTCGGATTCTTTTTAATTTCGTCAATAGTTCCGATTGCGCAAACTTGACCGCCGTGAACTCCGGCCTTAGGCCCCATATCGATAATCCAATCCGAGGCATACATAGCGTCTTCGTCATGTTCTACGATTACTACCGTGTTACCATAATCTCGGAGCTCTTTTAAAGTTTTAATTAGCCTATCGTTATCCCTTTGATGAAGGCCAATGGAAGGCTCGTCTAAAACATACAAAACCCCGGTTAATCCGGATCCTATTTGAGACGCTAACCTTATTCTCTGGCTTTCTCCTCCTGACAATGTTTCTGAAGCTCTAGAAAGAGTAAGGTATTCCACGCCAACGTTTATTAAAAATTGCGATCTATTTTTGATCTCGTTTATAATCTTTTCGGCGATAGACATGTCTTTTTCGGAAAGAAGGCTTTCTAATTTTTCAAACCAGTCTTTGACTTTGTCGATAGACATATCGGAAATTTCCGCAATACTTTTTCCCTCTATTCTTACGCAAAGAGCTTCCTTGGAGAGTCTAGTCCCTTTACAAACCGGACAAATTTCCTTTTGAGCGGGAACTTCGTCTATATCGTCTTCGTCCAACGAAAATTTTCTTCCGAAAAAACCGCTTACAACAAAGCCTTTAAACCCAAGCCCTCCACAGGATTTGCACGCTCCTTTAGGACTATTAAACGAAAATAATCTCGGCTCTATTTTTTCAATACAAAATCCCGATACAGGACAAGCGAAATTCTCTGAGAAAATCTTTTCAGCTCCAGTATCAAAGTCTTTTACGATAATTAATCCTTTAGCTTGTTTTAAAGCTATATCGACAGAATTCGCAAGTCTTTGTTTTAATTCTGCAATATCGCTTTCGTCTTCTGGAATCGAAATTCTATCGATTACTATTGAAATATTATGCTTTATATTTTTAGACAACGAAGGAACTTCGTCAATAAAATATATCTCTCCATCGACAAAAACTCTTTCAAATCCGTCGCGTTTCATAAAAGAAAATTCAAGTTTAAATTCGCCTTTTTTATCTCTAGCAATTGGAGCCAGTAAATATAGCTTCGCTCCCTTTGGAAACGCAGCTATGGAATCGACTATTTGGGAACCCGTTTGGGCTTTTATAGGCAATCCTGTAGTTGGAGAATATGGAACTCCTATTCTTGCGTATAACAACCGCAGATAATCGTAAATCTCGGTTATAGTCCCGACGGTAGATCTTGGGTTTTTGGAAATAGTTTTTTGTTCGATAGAAATAGCAGGACTTAATCCCTCTATTTTATCGACGTCTGGTTTTTGCATTAAATTTAAAAACTGCCTGGCATATGAGGATAAACTTTCAACGTATCTTCTTTGCCCCTCTGCGTATAAAGTATCGAAAGCTAACGTCGATTTCCCAGATCCGCTTAATCCCGTTATTACGACTAATTTATTTTTAGGTATATCAACGTCTATATTTTTTAAGTTATGTTCCCTCGCCCCTCTCACTTTTATATATTGTCGCATTTGCCAACCTCTTGAGAAATCTTATTTTTTATAGATCTCACGGCTCTATCGGCCTCGAAAAAGCAAGAGACTATATTTTTCTTTTTATTTTGGTATGTCGTAGCGTCGCCTACAGAATAGCAATCTTCTATGGAAGTTTCCATCGTGTTTATATTGACTTCTATTAAATTATTCTTTTCTTGCAAGCCTAACTCTTTTAATCCCAAGATTAAATTGCTACTTGGCATAAATCCGTAACAAAATACTATATAATCGGTTTCAAAAACTGTGTTATCCGTTATAACGGTTCTCTTCGAACCATTTTCCGTTATTTCCAATATTTGAGTTTCTAGAACAATATCCAGCTTTCCCAAATCTACAAATTTCTTAAGCTTAGATAATTTATGATCTTCGCAATTTAATTTGTCTCTTCTGTGAATCAATACAACTTTTTTTGCTACGAAGACTATATCAAGAGAAAGATCTACGGCGGAATCTCCTCCTCCGGCAACGACAATATTTTTTTCTTTATAAAGATTCAATCGCATACAATAATACTGGACAAAATCTGATTTCAGCTCCATAACTCCTTTTATGTTGATGGGAACGTTAGGCTTCATATCTCCAATTCCGGTTGCCAATATTATATATTTAGCCATAATTTGCGTAGCGGAGTTTGTCGGCAAGTTGACTCTTCCGCATGAAGTCGCTACACGAAAAATACCATTTTCCAGCCGCAAAATATGCTGAGTCCTTAGGCCAAGGAAAATCTCTTTAGCGTACGGCAAACATTGATTCGAAAGACAGGATATATAATCTTTCGCCTTGATATCGACGAACCCCGGAGCACCATAAACCTTTTTTTCAGGATACAAAATCGCACATTGGCCCCCGACTTTTGGCAAAGAATCGATAACGCAACAACTTAATCCTAATATTCCGCAACAATACGCGGAATATAATCCGGCTATTCCAGTTCCAATTATTGCGACGGTAAATGAAGAAAACGAGTCTATGGATTCGCCCATAGACTCGACTATATTTGAGGACTTGATGGCCATTTTTATTTTACAAGAGGTTATTTGCTTTCGCCTACAGCTAATTTCACTTTTTTACATATTCTCGAAATTTTTCTTGCCGCCGTGTTTTTATGAAAAACGCCTTTGGTTACTCCGCGCATAATTTCTTTTTGCATATCGGAGAATGCAGAAAGAATTTTTTCTTTATTTAAGTTTTGAGTGATAGCCTCATCCACTTTCTTTACAAAAGTTCTGATCCTACTCATTCTGGACATATTCACCATGCGTTGTCTCTCAGATTTTCTTACGCTTTTTTTAGTCGACTTATGAGAAGCCATATTTCTCTATTGTCAAAGAATCATATGATGCTATGCTAGCGCTAATCGCTTCAAAACGTCAAGAACAATTTCTCCATACGTTTCCTTTTGAAGAAACTTGATTACGTCAATTTACTTCGCCCAAGTTATTTTGACGTTGCCAAATTTAAACCACGCGGACATTTTTATCCCTCAAAAGTTTAAGTAAAATTTATGTGATAAAGCTGCTTTACTAGAAATAATCATTTGCAAATGATTTGAATAGCTTAACCTTTAAATAGCGGCTTATAAGCCAATCTAGTTCACTCGCAAATAAAATCCATCACTTTGAAAATAGGCTTATTGTCTTCGACTCTAAGCTTATTAGCAAAAATTAAAAGCTTAGCCTTTGTCAACGGTTTTTCATCCAAAACATATTCTTCGTTTTTATAAAACATATTTCCAAATTCTCTATTTTTTCTAACTGTATGCCCGTTTTGAACTATATAACTTATTATATCTGCAAAGCTGGCATAATCTTTTTTAGTTTTTCCGGCGGGCTGGCAAATAATATTATTAACCCGTTTAATTCTATAGCAATACGGTTCTGATTTTCTTCTTTTAGGAGCTAACCTTCGAATTCCGGATTTGGAAAGAAATTTATTGACCGCGGTTTCGGATCTTCCTATTTCCGTCGCTATCGCCTTTATTTTCTTACCACAAAGAAACCCTTTCTTTAATTTTTCAAACTCTTCAATCGTCCAACTACCCGGAAGTCTATGCCGATATTTTTCCTTAAAAATTCCGTCTGAAGATCGCCCTCTTTGTAAATTTGTTCCCATTTCTCTTAACTTTTTCATGTATCCCTCAAACAAAAACTTACGTTCCTATATTTATCTTCGCAAATAAAACGGAAGCGCTCAAAATAAAATTTTTATCCCCCAAAATTTTATATAATTTAATTACAAAATTTATATTTATATATGTCGCCTCTAGAGTCAACAATAACCAAAAACGCTTCGCGAGTCTTCAAACTTCCGCATGTTTTATGAAATATGACAAGGCCAAAAATCCACATTCGCTCTTAACAGATCTTTTCGTAAATTGATCTCTATTTTCTGGGTGTGTTACGGCATACGCCTATTCTTTAGATGGCGTCTTTCTTTAATGGGATAATATCGTTTAAATTGCTTGATAATAGATTAAAAGACAATGATATAAATTGGTCTAGGTGGATTTTCTAGCATTATTAAAAAGTCTGATATTTTTTAACTCGAAAATGCCCAAAATTTAAGAGACGAAATTTGATAAAAACATTTTTAAAATTAGCCTTCTTTATAGGCTTTTAATACGTCTTCTATTGTTCCTTTGAACGAAAATATTATTTCGGGAATATTGTCAACGTCTCCATTTACTATCGCTTTAAATCCTTCTATTGTATCTTTTAATTCGACAAACATTCCTTTTTTCCCGGTATAGCCTTCGGCTGCTTGGAAAGGTTGCGATAGGAATTGACGAATTTTCCTTGCTCGGCTAACGATCAGCTTATCCTCCTTCGAGAGTTCGTCCATGCCGATTATCGCTATGATATCCTGAAGAGATTTAAAAGACTGCAAAACATATTGGACGTCTCGCGCTACCTTATAATGCTCTTCTCCGATAATAGTCGAATCAAGCATTCTTGACGTGGATCCAAGAGGATCAACTGCGGGGAAAATTCCGAAAGACGCGATCTGTCTACTCAAAACTGTCGTAGCGTCAAGGTGAATAAATGAAGTTACGGCAGAGGGATCCGTTATATCGTCCGCGGGAACATAAATCGCCTGTATGCTCGTTATAGATCCATTTACGGTCGACGTAATTCTTTCTTGAAGGGATCCCATTTCCGTGGCTAGCGTCGGTTGGTATCCGACGGCGGAGGGAATTCTGCCCAGCAGAGTCGATATCTCAGACCCAGCTTGAGTAAATCTAAAAATGTTGTCAACGAAAAATAAAACGTCTTGCCCTTCCGTATCCCTAAAATATTCGGCCATAGTCAAACCTGTTAAGGCTATTCTCGCCCTAGCCCCGGGAGACTCGTTCATTTGGCCGTAAACCAACGCAGCTTTAGAGCCTTCCTCGCCGGGCTTTTTATTTACTCCGGAAGAAATCATTTCTTCAAAAAGATCTGTTCCTTCTCTTGTTCTTTCTCCGACTCCAGCGAAAACGGAAAATCCCCCGTGTTTTTTCGCTATGTTGTTAATAAGCTCCATAATAAGAACCGTCTTTCCAACTCCGGCTCCGCCAAACAGCCCTATTTTCCCGCCTTTCATATAAGGGGTTAGTAAGTCTATAACTTTTATCCCCGTTATTAAAATGTCGGTTTTTGTGGCTTGTTGGGAAAATTCAGGAGCGTCTCTGTGTATTGGCAAATAATAATCGGTTTCGACAGCCCCTCCATGATCTATAGGATCTCCAGTGACGTTCAAAACTCTTCCCAAAGTAGCCCTTCCAACCGGAACAGTAATCGGGGCGTTTGTGTTTATAACTTCCATTCCTCTGGCTATTCCGTCAGTCGAAGACATAGCGATTGTCCGAACGGTTTTTTCTCCTATGTGCTGAACGACTTCTAAAGTTACATATTTGTCGGGAGAGTTTATATTATTATCTTCCGATTCAATATCAAGAAGCGGACGGCCTTTTTCGGAATTGTTAATTTTTAATTTTAACGCGGTAGAAATCGAGGGTAAAATGTCTTCGAAATAAACGTCTACTATAGGGCCTATAATTTGCGTTATTATACCTAATTCAGACTTTTTTTCTTTCTTACTTTTTAAAATTTTCCGTTCGCCTTTTACAATTTTTCGCATAACATAACCCCTTTTCTATCGAGCGCATTCAATACTTGATACTATTTCAGCTAGTTCCTGAGTAATTTTTGCTTGCCTTACTCTATTATATAAAACGTTGAGCTCATCTAACATGTTTCTTGCGTTTTTAACCGAATTATCCATAGCCATGACTCTTGCCGAAAGCTCCGAGAACAAATGCTCCGTAATACAACCAGTGAAAAATTTCAATAAATATTCATATAAAAGATCGTTAAGAGTATTGTATATATTGCCCTCAATTTTAGTATATTCGTCAGATTCATTGTCGAATTCTATTGGGAAAATTTGTGAATATTTTGCTTTTTGGACAAGTACGTTTTTAAATTCTTCGCTTATTACGAAAACTTCGTAAACTTCTTTGTTGAGAATATAATCAAAGACTAAATCGGCAATCGACTTTGCAAAATCTTTTATATTAAATTTATTGATAATATTACGATGAAGTTTGATTGAATCCGCTTTTTTCCCAAACGTTTCAATATAAGCATTAGGATTTTTTCGTATCGCGTCGTTCGCAAGATTTATTATATTCTGAGCAAACGATCCGCAAAACCCTTGGTCTGTCGCTAAAACAATAATCAACGCTTCCCCGGATTTTCTCATAAACCAAGCGTTGGGATCGCAATCTTTAAGGAAAATCGCTTCTTTTAAAACTTTTTTCAGCATATTAGATAAAATATTAGAACACGTATTTGAAAACTTATTCTTATTATTTATTCTTGCCAATTTAACTGTCGACACCATTTTCATAGCGTTAGTCGCTTTTATTATAGTATCTATTGTTCTTAGTCTATTTTTTATAATTCTTAAATTTTCCATTACACAGATTTTGCATTAATAATTTTCCACTGCGACTTAAACTTTGATATAAAGTCGTCAAGATCTTTTTGGATATCGTCTGTTAAAATTTGGTTTTCATCTATCCTATCCAATATATTGGTTTCCGCCTTAAGATTTTTTAGCATATCATGCTCGAAATTTTTAATATCTTTTACGTCAATATCAGATAAATAATCGCGAGTTATCGCATATAAAACTGAAACGTGTTCAGAGTTTTTAAATATGTTATATTGAAGCTGTTTTAATATTTCCACTACTTTTTCGCCGTTTTCTAACAATTTTTTAGTCGAGGTATCTAAATCGCTGCTAAATTGAGAAAACGAAGAAAGTTCGTTGTATTGAGCCATCTCTATCTTTATGTTTCCGGAAACCGTTTTCATAGCTTTTGTTTGAGCTGCGGATCCGACTCGACTTACTGATATGCCGATGTTTATCGCTGGTCTTATTCCTTTATAGAATAACTCTGACTCCAAAAATAGCTGACCGTCGGTTATAGAAATGATATTTGTTGGGATATAAGCCGCAACGTCTCCGGCTTGAGTTTCAACGATAGGAAGAGCCGTAAGAGATCCTCCTCCTTTTTCGTCCGACAACTTTGCCGCTCTTTCTAAAAGCCTTGAGTGCAAATAGAAAATATCTCCAGGAAACGCTTCTCTTCCTGGAGGTCTTCTAAGCAAAAGGGAAATCTGTCTATAAGCTACCGCGTGCTTCGACAAATCGTCATAAACTATCAAGGCATGCATGCCATTGTCTCTAAAATACTCTCCCATAGAGCAAGCCGTATATGGAGCCAGATATTGCATAGAAGCAGGATCCGAAGCCGTTGCCGCAACGACTATCGTATAATCAAGAGCTCCGTGAGCTTGAAGAGTTTTAACAATTCTCGCAACAGACGATCTTTTTTGGCCTATGGCGACATAAACGCAATAAACTTTCTTTTCTTTCGGCAATGAATCGTTGTATTGTTTTTGATTTATAATAGCGTCTATTGCAATAGCCGTTTTCCCCGTTTGCCTATCTCCTATGATTAATTCTCTTTGCCCTTTCCCAATTGGGAAAAGAGAATCGATAATCCTAACGCCAGTCAGTAAAGGTTCGCAGATTGATTGCCTATCGATAATTCCGGGGGACGGATTTTCTATGTTGTATTTTAAAGCGTCGGGAATTGGCTCGTCGGAATCAATTGGCTCTCCCAAAGCGTCGACAACCCTTCCAAGCAATCCCATTCCGACATTCACGTCGACAATGCGATAGGTTCTTTTCACCAAATCCTTTTCTTTAACTTTCGAATCGTCGCCAACGATTATCACGCCGACGTTGTCTGCTTCTAAATTGGTCGCGATTGCTCTTATAGGTTTTCCCGTTTCTGAAGAGATAATATCAACCCATTCTCCGGCTTTCACGTTCTCTAATCCAAAAATCCTGGCTATTCCGTCGCCGACAGATAAAACGTAACCTGTTTCGGCAACGTCAACATGCGAAGAAAACTCTGAGATTTTCTCTTGAAGAATGCTCGATATCTCTATGGCTTTAATCTTCATCTTTAGCAACCTTTATTCTAATCTTTTTCATAAAATCTGAAACCTGTTGAATCTGGACGCTAGCGGAAGCGTCTATGACCAACTCTTCAGACGAGATTTTTATTCCGCCTAAGATCTTATCGCTAACTTTATAAAAAACGCTTGTCTTTTCTCTAAAGGCTTTTTTGATTATTTCTTCAAGCCTTGTCTTTTGTTCCGGTAAAAGATCGACTGCCGAATATACCATAACATTTCGCTTATTCTTATATTTCGCAAACGCTACGTCATAAATATAAGTTATCGTCTTAATTATATTAAATCTTCCGTTTCTGATGACGTTTCGCATAAAAGCAAGAAACACAGGGCAAAAGGAGAGATATTTCCCAAGGGATATCCAACCGCTAGCCATATCTTTTTCATCTAAACAATGACTTGTCAAAAGTTTTTTAATAGAAGGATTCTTATTAAAAAAAATATCCATATCTTGAAAATTCTTGATAATTTCGTCTAGACAATTTATTTTCTTTCCCTCTCGAAACAATGCCGCCGCATATCTGCCAGGCAGCGAAGTACATAGCGCTTTTAAACTATTCGCGTCCACAATTTGTCAAAATAATTCCGCTCATTCTCAATCATTATACCACGCAAAACGCACAATTATCACATGTAATTGGAAACTATCGTAAACAGAATGACGATAAAAAAGTGTACTAACGCGATAAAAACGGCGAAGCTGGCTATATCTTTAGCTTTTTGGGAAAGTTCGGAACGTTCTAGACTTATTCTATCTACAACCGTTTCTATAGCGGAATTTAATGCCTCTGTTATCAATATCAATATATATGAAGAAAAAACGTAAAACTTCATAAAATTAGGAATGTCTACAAAAATAAACACTAGTAAAACGACAATAAATAGGGCTAGTTCTTGAGAAAAAGCCCTTTCTTTCGTCAGATATTTTAGGCCGCTAATCGAATTAGAAAACGCATCTTTTATAGCCAATAAGTTTTTAATGAAGTCTTTCATTTTTTATTTCATAGAAAATATGCTTTTAGACTTATTATATTCTTTACAACTTATCCTGGAAAGGTCAATTATTGAATGCAATATATCCACAGGACAACATTCTGCATGGATATTCCACCATTTCATAAAATCGTTATTTAACGACTTATACTTAGGAGACAGCCAAACAACAAACGGAATATTAAACATTTCTTCTGTTCTAATATCGTCGCTATGAGCATGCGGGCTTTTTGGATCGTCCGTAATATCCTCTGCATGATCAGAAAAGTATAACATATACGAATTTGTGTCTTGATTTTTTATAACGTTTAATATCTTAAATAAAACATAATCCGTATATAGTATCGAATTATTATATTCCGCTATTTCTCTTGATCTTTTATCAAGTTTCTCAGATTTAAATACGTCGAAATTTTTGGGATATCTTTTAGCGTATGGGAAATGGGAACCAAACAAATGAATAAATACGACCTTTTTCTTTGCCTTATCCAAAACGACTTTTCGTAAATAATTAACGACAGACTCGTCATAATTTGACGCTAGCTTTGGACGATAATGAGCCTTATTTATGAAAACTTTAACGTCTGCAAGAGTTGCCATTATGGAAGTAATATTCTCGTTGTTTTCCAAGGCGTATTGATTGGAAATCCAAAAAGTTTTGAATCCGGCTTGTTTGAATAAAGTAATAATATCCCCGTTTTCGAATTTTTCGTTAAACAAAAATATATGCTTAATTGCTTTTAAAGTAGAGCAATATTTAGACTTAATTTTATCAAAAATTTGTAATTCGCCCTTAATCGAATCAAAATAAGGAGTAGTTTTTAATCCATTACTATAAATGCTCATATGATTTCTATTAGAAGACTCGCCTATGACTATAATGTATAATTCCGGCTCGTTCTTATCTATATAACTTTTTATATCGTGAAATACAAAATTTCTCCTGTTATTTAGTATCTTTTTATTTTTAATTATATCAATATGATATTCTATATACGGAAACAATACTTTCTCAAAAGGAAACCTATATCTTTGATCTCCAAAACAAAATATTGGATATAGTATAACGAACAATGTTATTAATGTTTTTTTGTATTTTTCCGCTTTAAAGCGTAATTCGCGACTATAGAAAAATAATACGCCAAACGATATCCAGTATAACAGTCCAAATATTATTATTTTCTTTGACATAACGTGATCAACAAATTCAATAGATTCCGAGATATTCGTCGCGAATATAGACATAAATGCCCCGCAACTTATTTCTGAGTTAAATATTAAAATATGAGAAATATTTATAGAAATCGGCAAATACGCGATCAGTAAATATATTATCTTTAAGATCTTTATTCTATGTTTTAACAATGAAAACAAAATGAAAAAAGTAATAGGCATTAAAACGGCTATTATGATAACCGACCATTCTGAAATTCCTAGGATATACTTTATTATAAATTCAAGTATAAACGGGAAAAATATATAAATGGATATAAGATTCAATTTACGCTATCTTTCTTGTTAAGATATCGTGAACATGAACAATACCAATAGGTTTCGAAGAATTGTCCAAAATAAAAAGGTTAGTTATTTTAGCGGTTTCCATCATAAAAAGAGCCTCCGAAGTCGGCATATTTTTATTGATAGTAATTGGGTTTTCAGTCATAACGTCGTTCACGGATTTCGACAAAAGATTCGAAGACATATGCCTTCTTAAGTCCCCGTCTGTTATAACCCCGATCAACTTATTAGAGCTATCAACTATACCGACGCAGCCCATGCCGAACTGAGTCATTATTATTATCCCATCTTGCATAGAATTTCCAGACTTTACTATTGGCAGCTCTTTATGCATTATATCGAAAACAAACGACAAACTCTTCCCGAGAGCTCCTCCTGGATGAAGCGTTTTAAATTGTTCTTTCGTAAATCCCCTTTTAGATAAAAGAGCGATAGCCAATGCGTCCCCCAAAGCTAAGGTCATAGTTGAAGAAACCGTTGGGGCGACTCCCAATGGGCAAGCTTCTTTTATATTGGGCAAACAAAGAGCTATATCAGAGTTTTCAGCTAAGGTTGAGTTCTTAGCCTTTGAGATTGATATTATTTTGATGCCGACTCTTTTAGCAAAATCAATAATCGGAAACAACTCCGTCGCCTCGCCGGAATGAGAAATCAAAAGCAAAACATCTAGCGGATCAAGCATCCCAAGGTCTCCATGCTGAGCTTCGCTTGGATGCATAAAAAACGACTTCTGTCCGAGAGACGCCATAGTAGACGAGATTTTTCTTCCTATATATCCGCTTTTTCCTATCCCGGAAACAACCAACCTTCCCATAGAGCAAAATACAAGTTCCACGGCATTTTCAAAGCTTTTCGGCAAATTTTGGGCCAATAGCTCTAGTGCTCTTCCTTCTTCTTCTATTACTCTTCTCGCTTCGTTTAAAAAATCAACCATAACCTTTTTGGCCACGCTATTTGGAGTATACAAGTTTGTAGTTTAGCATATCATAATTAACCGCGACTTCGAAAAAGAATGCAATTTACAGTCTTTTTTAGGCGAGAATTTTTGAGCAAATCCAAGCTTGATGCGACTTTTGGTTTTTTATGATATGATGCGTTTTTACGATTAATTTCAGATAAGAACGTAAGCTTTACGAAATCTAGAGCTTTGAAAAACCAATAGGCGACGTCAATACCAAAGCCGGTACCTTCTATAAAAGTTATTTCATCATATATTTGAATCAGTTGAAATCGTAAATAAAAAATATACAAAAGAAGACCCTTGGCTAGCAAAAAGTTGTTAACTACCAACCCACCGATACTTTCGCCTAAGGGAATCTATCTTAAGGATAAATTCTTATCCTATCGTCATCAGCTTGTCCTTCTATATACCTCTTTTTAATATTTGAGCTATTTTCGCTTTAGAGCATACTTATTGGATTATACTTTTCCACATGTAACCATATATTTAGGTACAAAATAGTTTTGTATATCTAGTTCCGTATTCGCCCCATATTATACTATTTTCCAGTCCAACATATCTGTTATGCGCAAACCCGAATGCCTCCGCTAGTAGTTAAAGCAAAACATGTTAAATGCAGCAGGTTAAACGCATATAAGATACGTCGAATTACTTTATATTTTTGCGAGAGCTGATTTTCAGCGAAGTTTTGAAATAAATTCGCGTGATTTCGGCATTTCTGAATTGGACGAGGGCCAAGAGAGTTTTAGAACAATCGAGGGTTAGGAGCAGCGGGAAAACTCTCATATTTGGTTTGCTAAAAAGAGCCGGATGCAGTTCCCAATTGCTCTCAAAAAGAGTTTATGTCTATCATCCAGTGGCAATATCTTAGTTTTGAACTGATACGACCTTTATAGCAAGAATGAGTAAGTCATATAAATGGCATTGGAGTAAGACTTATTAAATTCAATATTCATCTAATCATTTTGCACGCTTAAAGGAATGTGAATTTAGATTTAACCATAGAGGAGAGAATTTTGGCTCCTTTTATAGCCTTAATCTTCTCAATAAATCTAAGAGATGTTTGTCAAGCGCCTTAAAATTATCTAAAAGATAATAAGCCTTTAGATATTGCTTTTTCCTAATTCTTATCAGAAGCTGAGGTTAGTTTCAGCATAAATCTTACGTATAAAATACAGGATTAGTTATAATCGAAGCTACTCAGCAACATAATATTAAACGCTAGAAATTCGCTATTCGAAAGATGCTGTCTTATCCTCTTTTTTTAACATATTAATAAAACATATTGGAACGAAAAAGCAGAGAGCGTCCCTTGACAAATCTCTAGGGCGGATATGGTATAGGAAAATTATACCATATCCGCCCTTTGGTATTTCAGCTCTTCGCATACCGCTTTTAGTTGGTAATATTAAGCCTTTTATGATATTCTAAAGCTAAACGCTTTAATATCGTCCTTATTGCTAACGTTGAAACATGAATATTAGAAATTTTGAAATATTTAGAAAATATGTTTCAGAGAATAAAGGTAATAAATTAAGAAGATGTCTTGTTAGGTGCGATTTAAATTTGCCCTCCGATATTGAGGATTTATCTAGAGTTTATCTAATAAAAGACACTATATTAGAGTTATTGGATTTAGGAATAAAAGTTTCTTTAATATCTCATTATAAAAGACCGTCTAGAGAAAAAATATCAAATTCGGAATTTTCTTTAAAAAACATTGTCCTGGCCATTTCGAAAGTTCTTGAAAAAAAAGTTGAGTTTGTTGAATCGTCAATATTTGACATAGATCCTAAAACCATAAATTCAGATATTGTTCTATTAGAAAACCTGAGGTTTTACGAGGGAGAAACTAAAAATAATGATGAATTGGCAAAAAGACTCGCTCAGTTTGGAGACGTTTATATAAACGAAGCATTTTCCGTCTCTCACAGAAAACACGCTTCGATTGATGCGATAACAAGATATCTTCCGTCTTTTGCCGGATTATCATTTCAAAAAGAAATAGAACGTTTATCGCAAGTAATTTCAAATATAGAAAAGCCATTTACCGCTATTATAGGCGGCTCGAAAGTATCGTCTAAAATAGGCGTATTAAAACGAATTTCTCAAACCGCAGATTACTTGATAATAACTGGAGCTATGGCGAATACGTTTTTAGTCGCCAAGGGTACGGATATGAAAAATTCAATTTTTGAAATTGAGCAACTTGACACGGCAAAAGAAATTACGAAGACTTCAAAAGCCGAGATAGTTTTGCCAATCGATTTCCTAGCATCCCAAGATATAAAAAATAGCGGAACAAATTTTGATTATGAAAAAATACCAAACGGATTTTCCTGTTTTGATATAGGGGAAAGATCTACCGAGAATATTATAAAAATTATAGACCGCTCAAAAACAGTTTTATGGAATGGAGCTATTGGAGCTTTTGAATTTTCGAATTTCAATAAAGCGACAGGCATAATAACAAAAGAAATAGCAAAAAGAACAAAAAATAATAATTTAATTTCCGTAATCGGCGGCGGAGAGACTATTGCGTCTATTGGAGAGTATAAAAAAGATATGACCTTTGTTTCAACGGCTGGCGGAGCGTTCTTAGAATTTGTTGCTGGATACGAATTGCCAGGAATAGCCGCATTACAAAATTAGTTCTCTTTCGACACTGCTCTGAGAGGATATGGGGGAAATTATACCATTTTAGTTACTTTAAGAATGTTT
>JAITTR010000107.1 GCA_031286725.1 Holosporales bacterium
ATATAATAAGAATCGATAGAATTAGCCCGTATCATAAGGTAGAAGAAAGCGAGACTGTCGGCTCAATCGCTCAAAAATATAAAATGACAAGAGCGGAATTGATAAAGCTAAACAACCTCCAACCTCCGTATCAATTATACGCCGGTCAAAGATTAATAGTAAATAGAAAAATAGAAGACGATGCTTTGCTTCAAGAAAACGTAGATATTACGGTAACAGAAACTTCAAAAGTTCAACAAAAAGAAGATAAAACGGAAATAAAACCGGTCGAAGCTCCCGAAGCCCCTATGGAAAATGTAGACGATATAAAAACGGAAATTGTTGAAAAGAAAGAGGCGGAGTATATTTGGCCAATAGAAAACGGTGCTCAGAAAGTATCGAAACGCTTTGGAGAAGACGGGATAGAAGGAGGAATATTGATAGACGCTTCGGCCGGGACTCCAGTAAAAGCCATTGCCGACGGAATTGTGATAATATCGGGCGTGCCGTTTGGGGAAGCTTCGGCCTACGGCGTAACCGTTGCTATAAAACACCCAAATAAGAAGAAAATGTCAATTTACGCTTATTTAAAAGAAGCCAATGTCGAGGTTCACAAAACTGTAAGAAAAGGAGACTTGATTGGAAAAGTTGGCAAAAGCGGAACAAGAGCGGAAAAACCTCAGCTTTATTTCGAGGTAAGTGATGTTTCGAAAAAAGAAAGAAAATCTATCGATCCTGAAAAATTACTTTCGAAAGAATAATAATCTTGATAAAATACTAATGGTTTTTATTTTTTAATCAGATAATCTATGATGTTATTTATAAGTCAAGCGTTAGCCGAAGAAACCGCAAAGCAATCGAATATGTTCATGTCCTTTTTGCCTATGATTGCGTTTGTAGGCATATTATACTTTCTTTTAATAAGGCCTCAGCAAAAAAAGTCGAAACAGCATCAAGCTCTTGTATCTTCAATAAAAAAGGGGGACAAGGTAATAACAAATAGCGGAATAATTGCAACTGTTTCGAAAATTATAAACGATCAAGAAATTATGCTGGAAATTTCAGACGGAGTACATTGTAAGTTCTTAAGATCCGCCATAGCCAATATGTTCGAAAAAACTGCGGAAGAATCTCCAAAGCCTATCGAGAAAAAAGAGACCGTCCATGGAGATAAAAAATTAAAAGCCGTGAATAAGCCTATTGAGAAAAAGAAAAAATAACAATCGTTCTTAAAAGGGAGAAAGTAGATGTTAGTCGTATCAAAATTTCGAGTTTTTTCGACTTTTGTTATTTGTTTGCTTGGGTTGACGTTTGCGTTGCCTTCTCTTGTTAATCAGAAAACTTACAATAAATTACCTGGCTTTTTGCAACATACGGTCAACCTCGGCCTAGAACTTAGAGGCGGGTCTCACATTCAGTTAGAAGTTGATATAAAGTCAGTAGAAAAAGAACATCAAGAGAGCATAGTTGATGAGGCAAGAAAACAGCTTAGAAAACAAAATATTCGATATAACAAAATAATGGTTCAACAAAAAGACAATAGTTCCATAATTTTTATATCGCTTAAAAATTCTGAAGACGCTTCTGAGGCGCAAAAGATTCTTTCAAAGATAGAAAAGGAATTAGAGATTACGGTAAACGGAACGGAAATAAATGCTGTAATTTCCGAGTCGTTTTTGGAAAATTTCTCAAAAAGAATAGTTGGAGAATCGATTGAAGTTATAAGACGCAGAATAGACGAATCAGGCACAAAAGAACCGACTATCCTGCGACAAGGCATTGATAGAATTATCGTTCAGCTTCCTGGGGTTGAGGATCCTGCAGAGATAAAAAAACTGTTGGGGAAAACCGCTCTTTTGACATTCCATGGCGTTGACGAAGAGATGGAATCGATTCCAGTCAGAGAAGGAGCTAAAGTTAACCTTCCTTCAAAGCCTGGCGTAATGTATTTGCCTGAAGAAAGAACAAAAGGCCTTACCGTATACGTCCCTATTAAAAAACAAATATCGCTAACTGGGAAATCTTTAGTAGACGCTCAAATGAACGTCGATCCTCAAACGGGAATGCCTTGCGTCTCTATAAAATTCGATTCGATAGAGGGAACTAGAAAAATCGCGGAACTTTCTTCTAAATATCTTCATAAACAATTTGCTATGGTATTAGATGGTAAAGTCCTGAGCGCTCCGGTTTTTCAAGCGGTTCTTAATAACGGCTCCGCGCAAATCACGGGAACGTTTACGATGGAAGAGGCTACCGATCTTGCTTTATTGTTAAGAGCCGGATCGCTCCCAGCTCCGTTAAATGTCGTCGAAGAAAGAAGCGTTGGGCCAAGCCTGGGAGCCGACTCTATAGCCGACGGTAAAAATGCGACAATTTTTGCGTTTGTTTTAGTTTCTTTATTCATGATTTTATCATATGGCAAATTCGGCGCGTTTTCCGTCGTATCGCTTTTTTGCAACATAATGCTTTTATTTGCCTGTTTAACCCTTCTTGGAGCAACGCTGACGCTTCCGGGAATTGCTGGTATTGCCTTGACGATAGGAATGGCCGTCGATTCTAACGTTTTGATTTATGAGAGAATCCGAGAAGAAATAAGGCTTGGCATAAAATCTAGCCTCGCGATTGCTCAAGGATACAAAATGGCGATGATGACAATCATAGATTCTAACTTAACGACGCTTGTTGGTTCTATTGTTCTTTACGAATTTGGATCCGGGCCAATAAGAGGATTCGCCGTGACTTTAGCTCTTGGAACGGTTATTTCGTTGTTTACGACATTTTCGTTAACTAAATCCATAATAGCCCTGTGGTTAAGGAAACGTCAAAATAAGGAAATTATCATATGAAAGGAAATATATAGATGTTTCGTCTTCATCTAATCCCGTATGGAACAAAATTTGATATAGTAGGAAAAAGCAAATACATGCTAACGTTTGCCGCTATTGTTATCGTCGTATGCTTATCTTTTGTAACGTTTAAAGGACTGAATTATGGCATAGACTTTAAAGGCGGATATATCTTCGAAGTAAAAATGCCTTATGAGCCTAACGTACAAGAGCTTAGGGAGCAATTAGGAAGCATAGGCCTTGGAGAAGTCGCCATACAACAATTTGGAGCGAAAGAAGATTTGCTGATAAAACTTGAAAAATCCGAAGAAGGACAAGCGATAGCGATTCAAAAAATAAAAGATTCCTTAGGTTCTGGGGTGACGTACAAAAGAGTAGAAACTGTAGGCTCAAAAGTTGGCAGCGAGCTCGTTTCAAACGCTATAAAAGCCGTCGCATTCGCTCTTGTAGCTATGCTTTTATATATAGCGGTCAGATTTGAATTTCAATTTGGAATTTGCGCTATTGCCGCTCTTTTGCATGATTGCGCTATAATTTTCGGAATGTTTTCAATATTCCCTTTGGAATTTAGCGAGACGTCAATCACCGCAGCTCTTTTGACCGCCAGCTATTCTATAAACGATACTGTCGTCATATTTGACAGAATAAGAGAAAATTTGAGAAGATTTAGAAAAATGGAATTAAAAGATCTAATAAATTTAAGCTTAAATGAAACGTTGTCTAGAACGACTCTGACCGCCGCTACGACTTTATTAGCCGTTTTGTCTTTATATATTTTCGGCGGAAAAGTCATAGCCTCTTTCGCTCTTCCGATAATGGTTGGAATTCTCGTAGGAACCTTTTCATCGATATTTGTCGCTTCTCCTCTCTTAATGTTTTTGAATATTAAAAGAGAAAATTTTGACAAAAACAAGAATAAAATAGCGAACATAGTGTGAGAAAATGCAAAATAACATAAAAAGAATCACGGTTTTAATGGGAGGATGGTCTCCTGAAAAAGAGGTCTCAATCAAGTCTGGCGAATATGTGGCTACTGTCTTAAAAAAGATGGGATACGAAGTATATCAATTATATGTTGAAAAAGATTTGAAATATATAACCGAAGAATTATACAAATCTAATCCGGATTTTATCTTTAACTTACTGCATGGCGTTGGGGGAGAAGACGGAATAATGCAAGGAATTCTTGAAGTTTTTGGAAAACCTTACAGCAATAGTAACGTTTTGTCTTCGGCAGTTTGTTTTAATAAATCAATATGCAAAAAAATAGCGAAGCTTAGCGGAGCTAATATTGTCAACGGCTTTGATATTATGCAAAACGAAATACGAAAATTAGGAACGGAAATTCCAATAAAATATCCTTTTGTCATCAAACCTGTGGAAAATGGCTCTAGCGTTGGGGTGTTTTTAATTTTTAACGAGTCTGATCTAGAAAATTTAAAAAATACCGATTGGACGTTTGGGGAAGACGTAATGATAGAAGATTACATAGAAGGCAGAGAGTTTTCAGTCCTTGTAATAAACGGAAAAGCGATAGGAGCTATCGAAATAATGCATAAGAATAAATTTTACGACTACGCAAGCAAATACGAAATAGGCGGCTCTGCCCACATATCTAGTTTTGAGCTCAATCAAAAAGCGATGCTTGATATGTATTCAATCTCTGAAAAGATCTTTAAAGCTTGCAAGTGTAAAGGAGCAGCTCGAGCGGAATTTATATATGATAATGAAAATATCTATTTTCTGGAAATAAACACGCAAACGGGAATGACTGAACTTTCTATCGTTCCCGATATCGCCAGATTTAATAACATATCGATGGAAAAATTGTTAGAAATGCATTTTTAGTCTGAATCCTATAAATATCTGTTTTGAATATAAAACTTAAATTAGCCGTGATTATTGTAATAATGTCATGTGTTCTTCTAGTTATTTCTTTTTAAATTCAAAAAATCTTCGAGATCGTTAACTCTTTTTTAACTTTTAACCGGTATTCTAAAATAGAAGATTAAGAAACTCTTTTAGAAACGGAGCTTAGAAAAATCTTCAAAGGTATAGTTAAATGGGTTTTTATGGAGGTAAAAATGAAAATGAAGATGATAATTGCGCTAAGTTTAGCGACAGCGCTGGGGAATTTTAGCGCTTATGCCGGCGAAGACGCGATGGGCGAATCGGTGGCAGTTGATGTGCCAGCGGGTGCTAAAGCAATATACAGCACGTTTAAACTGAAGGAAGATTTGGTTGCTAAAGGCGATAAAGCTTTATCAAGAGAACAAATTCTTGGTGAAATGAGTCCTTGGGGTAAAGGAAATGATCTTGACAAGCGGTTGTATGGAAACGTGAATTTACTGTGCAACGGTATAGCTAAAGCGATGAATGAAACAGATTTTAAGAACGTGATTAAGAACGCATTTTCCACATTTCACGCTTTGTATATAAGTAAGAGGAAGCTTAACAGAGGAGTAGAGCGTAAATAGAGTATTACAATTGACTGTTTTTTGTTGAATAGAATATACGCAAAACCCTTTTAGGTTTTGCGTATTTCGCCTCAGCTAATTTTGATAAACAAAAGACTGAATCCCGTTTTAAACTTGCAAAGAATATTTTCTAATAATTTGATACAATAAAAACTGTTTCGTAACTAATTTTGTTTAAGGTCTAAGACTAAGCTCAGTTGTCGCTTTTATAGTAGGTTAGCTCCGTAAGAACTTTAGATCTTTACGCGATTGGAATAACTGAGTTTCGTCGGAAGAAATTGTTTTTCAGCGTTGAAGTTTTAGGGGTTTTGAGGTACAATATATCGTCTGCAATTTATAAAAGTGGAGAGTTTTATGAGCTTGCCTCTTATGCCCAAAGCGACGGCTATTTGGCTTATTGATAATACGTCTTTAACTTTTAAGCAAATTTCGGAGTTTTGCGGTTTGCATCTTCTTGAAATCGAATCTTTGGCGAATGGAGATATGGATTCGAAAATGTATGGGTTCGACCCTGTTATATCGTCGCAATTAACTGCTAACGAAATAAAAAGATGCGAAAACGATTCTGAGGCGGTTTTGCTTTTGAACAAATCTGAATATGCGGAAGAAGAGAAAAAATTAAACAAAAAATACACGCCGAAAGCAAAACGACACGACAAACCCGACGCTATAGCTTGGCTAATAAAATACTATCCTAATATTTCGGAAAAAGAT
>JAITTR010000105.1 GCA_031286725.1 Holosporales bacterium
TGAAAAAGAATTTTCTTGTTATAATTTTGACGTCGCTTCAGTTGATATTTTATTAGAGCATTTCAACGATTATGAAAAAGAGTGTCAGAAACTATTGGCTCACAATCTTATAATGCCGGCTTACGAACAATGCGTAAAAGCAAATCATTGCTTTAATTTGCTCGACGCGAGAGGAGTCGTCTCGGTAACGGAAAGGGCGGGATATATCGCAAGAGTTAGAGTTTTGGCTAAGAATTGTTGTCAATCTTGGATTGAGTCTTTATAGGTTCGGAGAGGGCAAATGAGGCAGGAATTATTAATAGAGTTTCTTTGCGAAGAAATTCCGGCAAAGCTCCATAAAAAAGCTATTTTAGATTCTCGTTTAACTTTCGAAAATATATTGGAAAGTTATGGAGCGACTTTCTCTGAGATAGAAACTTACATTTCCCCAAGAAGAATTACGATAAGAGTTAAATACTTGGTTCAAAAAACGAAAGATCTTTTTGAAGAAAAAAGAGGCCCCAGAATAAACGCTCCTGAAAAGGCAATAAACGGATTCTTAAAAACGAATAATAAACGCAAGGAAGATCTTATTGAAAAAGACGGATATTTTTATCTAAACATTCATACCTTAGGAACGGAAACAAAAGAAATAATTCCGGAGATAATAGAGGACTTTATAAAAGGAATGCCATGGCCAAAATCTATGAGATGGTATTTAGAAAACCAAAAAACTCTAAGCGCTTTTTGGATAAGACCGATAAGATCAATTCTATGTATATATGACGAAGATCCAATCTCCGCATTCATAGAGTCTGTCGGATTGACAACTTGCGATTATACCTTCGGACACAGATTTTTAAGCTCCGAATCTATAAAAGTTTTCGATTTCGAGGATTACGCCTATAAGCTTAAGAAAGAGCGCGTAATGTTGGATTATTATAAAAAAAGATCGTTTGTAGATAAAGAACTCGTTCAAACGGCGGCAGGGAAGGGGCTATGCGTCCAAATTGACGAAGATTTACTAGACGAAGTCGCAGGGCTTGTCGAATTTCCTTTTATTCATTTAGGATCGATTAACGAGAAGTTTATGATATTACCTCACGAGGTTCTTTCAACTTCTATGCGAGCGCATCAAAAATATTTTACTTTGCTTTATCCGGACTCTAATATAGCTCCGTTTTTTGGGACAGTAACAAACGTCCCGACGACTTCCGTTATGAGCGACGGATTAGATAGGGTTTTGCGAGCAAGATTAAGTGACGCTATGTTCTTTTATAAAGAAGATACCTATGCAACTTTAGAGGCCTTTACTCAAAGATTATCCAGCATAGTCTTTCATGAAAAATTGGGTTCAATATCCCAGAAAGTCGATAGAATGATGTCTATCGCGGATACGAAAGAAGAGCATAGAGCCGCGGCTTTATGCAAAGCGGATTTGTTGACTCAAATGGTTGGAGAGTTTCCGGAATTGCAAGGCATAATGGGAGGTATCTACGCTAAAGTACAAGACGAAGATCCGGAAGTTTCTGTCGCCATAAGAGAACATTACAAGCCTTTGGGAGCGAACGATAGTTTGCCAAATTCGTATACTGGAGCTCGAAT
Organism: Holosporales bacterium; assembly: GCA_031286725.1. GTDB lineage: Bacteria > Pseudomonadota > Alphaproteobacteria > RUG11792 > RUG11792 > JAIRKP01. Next base: position 1,585 of record JAITTR010000105.1, read on the forward strand.
AGCCTTTTTTGACAAATTAGACACATTAGTAGGTTTTATAGGAATTGGAGTATATCCGACGGGCTCGAAAGATCCTTTCGCGTTAAGAAGAACGGGGTTTTCTATCGTAAGATTGTTGTGCGATTTTGAAAAAAATATCCTAGAAGACGAATCTTTAGACTGGTATATAAAAACGTTGATCGAATCATATTCAGAACAAGGCATAGCGCTTGATCATAATACTTCCGAAGAAGTTAAAAACTTTATAATTGAACGATTAAGAGCATATATGACGGAAAAAATGAATATAGACTCCAATATTGCCGAATCCATAATGAAATCTTGCAGTATTGAAGAAATCGATTATAGAAAAATCATAACAAAAGCTAAGAATCTTGACGAATTATCCAAAGTTAAAGATTTCGATATAATAAAAAACGCGCTCAAAAGGGTAAAAGGAATTATAGGCGAAAAACCTTCGAAAATAGCGATAAATAGTATAAAGTTTGAAGATGAAAATATGAATAATTTATTGTTGTCTATATTACGATCTATAAAAAAGCGAGATACTGAAGAGTTTCTGGATTCTGTCATAGAAACGTCTAAATCTGTCTTGGACGCTTGCGATAAAGTCCTAATAAACGACCCAAACAAAAACATTAAAGAAAAAAATATAGCCGTATTATCCGCATTTATAAATCTAATAAATGAAACCTTCGGCGACGTATAAGAAAATTAAGATTTTCGACTCTTATTATATGAATATTTAAATTCTTTTCATAATCCTATTGTCTAGATTTGATTATTGTCCTCAAGCAAGCTTTTAGCCTGCTTGAGGGTTTGGAGGCGACTCGCCAGCTTCGCTGGCCACCCGCCCACCCCGAGTCGCCTCCTATTTTATATATAAAATTAGTTTCCTATAATTGAAGCATATTGAGCGCAAGGCATTAAATGAAAAGCGTATAAAAGCGTAACATCAATCGCGGAAGATTGGTTTTACTAAAAATGCTCGCAAAAACGTTTTAACGCGTATCCGCAAAAAGATTCGCGGAGTTTATAAATTTATGTTATAATATAGTTGTGAGTTTATAAAAGGTAGAGCTGTTTTGTAGCTATGGAAAATTTGCCGAGTTTGCTTCCTGTTCTCCGCGTCAGATCAACGATTTTACTGCCTCACGCTCAGCTACCGATAACGATGTTTGAAAGCGACTACTTGGAATCAGCTCCAGAACTTGTTGAAAACAATATAATTGCGGTTGTTCAACCGAAACCAATATTTTCAAGACGCGATAAATCTTTAGAACTTGCTAATTCTTTTAAGTGCGGATGCGCTGGGAGAATTACTGATATACATTTTTCTCGAGACGAGGTTTTTATAAACATTTTTGGGCTTTGCCGATTCGATATAGAAAAAGAAGAGCCAAAGAT